>CAYODC010000248.1:0-3672 GCA_964402575.1 uncultured Verrucomicrobiota bacterium | reverse complement strand
GCGCGGGCGAAGACCTCGCCGGCTACAAGGGCTACGGCTACGCCACCGTCGTCGAAATCCTCTCCGCCGCCCTCCAGCAGGGCGCCTTCCTGAAAATGCTCAATGGCACCGACGCCAAGGGCCGCAAGATCCCCTATCCCCTCGGCCACTTCTTTCTCGCCATCGACATCGCCCACTTCACCCCCCTCGCCGCCTTCAAGAAGATCGCCGGCTCCATCCTCCGCGCCCTGCGCGCCTCGCAAAAAGCCCCCGGCCAATCCCGCATCTATACCGCCGGCGAAAAGGAACACCTCACCTGGCTCCAGCGCAAGAAAATAGGCGCCCCCGTCAATCGCGAAACCCAGCGCGAAATCCTCGCCATGCGCGACGAACTCGCTCTGAAGAAATACAAGTTTCCGTTCGAGTAACGACCAAGGCGGATTCGCAGCCGCCCTTCTTGCTTGCCCCAGGGTACGGGACCCACCTGGGATTACAGCGGCGGAAAGTCGAAGTGCGTTTGGAACAGCTCGACGAGGCGGTCCGCCACGGCAAGCTCATTCTCCCCCTCCACCTCGATCTTCACCGTGCTGCCCAGATGAAGCTCCAGCGACAACAGTTGCATCACGGAGCTCACATCGCACGAACCCTTGCCGTTGGATATGCGGATCGTGCCCGGATACCCCATGAATTCCTTGACGATCACGGCCGAGGGTCGGCAGTGAATCCCCTGGGAATTCGCAATGGTGGCGTGTCGGACTTGCATGGCTGGTGGAAACAAAGCGGCGGATTCAGCCACAACTCCCTCGCCCTGTCCAGAACAATCCACACCCGAAAATAGCCCATCGGCGGCGAATCGACTCCACTCCGCTCGCCTGCATGGCCGCGGCACCCGATCTGCCAAGAATCCTTTTTCGTTCTTCCCGTAAAAAGAAGTTGCCGAGTAGAGCGTTTTAGCCTATTGTCCACCCTAGAGCCAGCGGCTTGCGCCTCGGGCGGTTCTCTCAGGTAATCCAACGTACGGTGGGCATATGATCTTCAAAAACACTTGGCGCTCCTCGGCCCTGCTCCTCTCCTCGCTCCTGGCGTTCATGTTCGGCGCCCCCGGCGCCCGCGCCAACGGCAACGTCCACGTCAGCCGCTTCTGGCACAACCACCAGCCCACCTACTGGCCCGAATGGAACAGCAACGGCGACCAGAACTCCCGCGTCCAGTACGCCTGGGATTCCATCGTCCTCAAGCCCGGCCAGAACTACGGCGGCCTCAGCCCGAACTACCACCCCCAAAACAACCTCACCGACATCTTCGGCCTCGACGACCGCAAGAACGCTTACCAGTTCGGCCCGAAGAATTCGCTGGGCACCTTCTCCGGCGGCGGCTTCGCGCTGAGCTATTCGGGCTCGCTGATCGACAACGTCCGCCAGCTCGGCGGCGGCGGCAACCTTGGCTATAGCGGAAACTGGAACTCCGGCAACACCGAAGCCCGCGGCTGGGGCCGCCTCGATCTCGTCGGCTTCACCTACCACCACTCCCTCGCCCCCCTCCTCCCCAAGGAAGTGTTCCGCAAGGAACTTCAGATCTTCAAGCAGGCCTGGTGGAAGGCCTGGGGCGGCCAGAGCGACCTTAGCGACCACTCGAAGGGGTTTTTCCCGACCGAAATGGCCTTCTCCCAATCGCTGATCGACGTGCTCGTCGACGAAGGCTACGAGTGGTCCATCGTCGCCAGCCACCACCTCTCCCGCACCTGCCCGACCTACAACAACCAGGCGGATCCCGAAGGTTCCTACAACATCAATTCCAGCCCCCCCAACAAGGCCGACCAGCTCGGTCCCTCGCCGACCGACGGCTGGTGGTACAGCGAGCCCAACCCCGGCAACGCCGCCTGGAACGTCGCCCCCTTCGCCTACCAGCTCCACAAGGCGCAGTACGTCAACCCCGACACCGGCGCGACCAAGCAAATGTACGTCGTGCCGTCCGACGACGTCCTCAGCTACCGCTTCGGCTACGCCAACGAAGGCATCAGTAAAATCCAGACCTACATCTCCCCCTTCGCGACCGACCCGTCCAAGCCCGTCATCGTGATGCCGTCCTCCGACGGCGACAACGCGTGGGGCGGCGGCAGCAGCTCCTGGATGGAAGCCACCCCCCAGTTCTTCAACGATTCCGCCGGCAGCGGCTACAACAAGAACACGCCGCAGGGCTTCGTGGATGCCGCCAAGGCCAACGCCGACCTCGTCCACGTCGAGGACGGCGCCTGGATCTTCCCGGAAATGTGCTACGGCTCCCCCAACTTCATGAAGTGGATCGAGCCGCCCCTCTACAACGTCGCCGCCGGCGCCACCAACCGCTACGACAGCACGCAGGCCGACCTCGAAACCCCCGGCTTCGCGCTCAAGTTCTTCAGCTACGCGCCTCTCATGGCCGGCGCCAACTGGTGCATCACCGCCGAGCAGATCCTGCGCGACCAGGGCGGCGACGTCGCCGCATGGAAAATCCAGGCCCCCTATGACTGGGACGGAACCTGGAACGCGCCGAACGACGTCGAACTGGCCTGGCACATCTATCTCACCGGCCTCGATTCCGGTTTCAACTACTACGGCGGCCTCGGCAACGACGACGAAAACAAGCCCGGCCTCGCCACCAAGCGCGCCATCGACAAGCTCTCCTCCTTCATGAGCACGCGGATGAATCTCGACCAGACCCCGCCCACCGTCCTCAAGCCCCAGCGCTTCCCTTACAATCCCGGCGGCTACACCTTCGGCTGGTTCAACTACGTCCCCGGCGGCGACACGCGCTACCTCAAGAAAATGCCCTCCGAATTCTACGTCTGGACCCACGCCTACGACCTCAACGGCATCCCCGACGGCAACGTCGTCCTCAAGGTCCGCCTCGACAACGACGGCGTCAATTCGCTCGCCAGCACCCACAACGAGACCTATGCGGGCGGCGCCGACGTCGGCGGCTGGGTGACCGTGCCGATGACCAAGCGTGTCCTGAAAAAGACCCGCACCGAACTGAACACCGCCGCCGCCAACGGCGAAATCGACTACTTCGTCTACGACCCCGCCTTCTGGCCCAGCCCCCAGGTCGCCGACTACTATTTCGTCCGCGTCACCGACGCCAACGTCCCCGGCTTCCGCGGCAAGCTGCTCGATTACTACATCGAGGCCACCGACTCCAAGGGCAACATCCACAAGTCCGACATCGAACACGTCTGGGTCGAGCATGACGGCGGTCAAAGCTCCATCTCGCCCTCGGCCACGTTCGACCCCGCCGCCCCCTCCGACTGTGCCCCCATCACCGTCAACTTCAACGCCGCCACTTCCCCGCTGGCCACGGCCGACTCGGTGAACGTGACGTATCATTTCTCGACCAATAGCGGCGATTGGCAGGCCACCTCCATGACGAGGACCGGCACCAACACCTTCACCTTCACCTTCCCCACCAGCATGATCCCCGACAATGCCCCGCAACTCGAGGTGGCCTTCACCGACGGCGAAAACTGGGCCAACAACGGCGGCGCCAACTGGAAAGTCGCCATCCGCGATTGCGACGCCCCCGAAAACGGCGTCCTCTTCTCCCCCGCCGCCCCCGACGGCTGCGATCCCGTCACCATCCGCTACTATCCCACCGGCCGCACCCTGGCCACCGCCACGAGCGTCTTCATCCACGTCGGCCGCAACGGCTGGCAGGACG
>CAYODC010000247.1:997-3708 GCA_964402575.1 uncultured Verrucomicrobiota bacterium | reverse complement strand
AGGGCGGGGATCTCGGGGGGGAGGGGGCGGCCGACGAGGCGGGCGGCGCGTTCCCAGACCGAGCGATGGCCGATGAGGACGAGGCGGCGATGGGCGGGCTGGGGCTGGAGGGCGGCGCGGAGGGCCACTTCGGGGCCGATCCCGTTGGGATCGCCGGCGGTGATTCCGATGGCGACGGTTTTCATGGAGGCGGGAATCAGTGGAACAGGCGATGGGAGAAGAGCTGGACGAAATACTTCGAGCGCAGCGAATCCAGCCAGATGCGGCCGAGGCGTTCGCCTTCGGAGCGGCGGAGTTCTTTCTCGATTTCGGGGGCGACTTCCTCGAGGGGGCGTTGCCGGGCGGGTTGGTGTTCCACGAGCTGGACGAGGAAGAGGTCGCCGGAGATCTCGACGGGGGGGGCGATGCCGCCGGGGGCGAGGGTGGCCAGGGCCTCGCGGATGGGGGGCTGGAGGCTGGCGGGGGCGATCCAATCGGCGTCGTCCATGACGAGGGTTCCGGCGGAAGCCTCGAGTTCGGCGTCGCCGGCGAGGACGGATTGGCGGAGGGACTCGGCGCGGGCGAGGGCGGCCTCGCGCTCCGGGCCTTGGCCGGCGGGGCCGAGGGAGAGGGTGCGCAGGCGGAGGCGTTCGGGGAGGGCGTGGCGGTCGCGGCTGCGGTCGTAGGCTTGCTGGAGGTCGAGGGGGGTGATGAGGATCTTGGAGGAGATTTCGCGCTGGCGCATGATTTGGACGATGAGCTGTTCCTTCATCTGCTGGCGCCATTCGGCGAAGGTGAGGCGTTCGGCGGCGAGGGCGCGGAGGAATTCGGCGCGGTCGTTGCCGAAGCGATCATGGATGACGGTGTTGATGTGGTCTTCGATGGCGCGGTCGGGGAGTGTGCCGCCCTGCATTTCGAAGTCGAGGAGGATGAGTTCGGATTCGACGAGGGAATCGCGGATGGAATTATAGGCTTCGAGGACGCGTTGTTCGAGTTCGGATCCTGCATACTGGAGGGAGAGGCGTTCCTGGAGCGGTTCAAGGGCGGCGAGGACGTCGCCGAGGGTGATGACGCGTCCGTTGACGATGGCCGCATAGCTGTCGACGAGCACGCCCGTTTGGGGGGATGCCGCGCCGGCGAGGGCGGAGCCCAGCAGGGAGAGGGCCAGCAGGGAGGTAAATCGATTCATAGGGATGAATCATAAGCCAAGCCGGTGGAAGGATGCAAGGATGCGGATTGAAAACGCGCGGGGATTGGGGTATGGGTCGGCCGGAATGAGGAAGGGCGAAATCAGGCGATGGGTGTTGCTGGGCTGGGCGGGGCTGGCTGGCGCGGCGGCGGGGCGGGAGGTGCCGGTGCATCGGGAATACACGAAGCCGGTCGTGATGTACGATGAAACGGGGGCGCGCACGGCCTGGGGGGGAGAAGTGCCGGATCTGGAGGCGATGTCGTTTGTGCGCGAATCCAAGGCGCTGGAAGGGCTGGTGGGCAAGGAGACGCTGTTCACCCTGTCCTTCGAGCGCGGGGGGCCGGTGCTGACGCGGGGCGAAGGGATGCGGATGGCGGCGCCTGCGGCCAGCGGGGGCTCCCGCCGGGAAAACCGGTCGTCGGGGGATCCCAACTGGCTGGCCCGGAGCCTGGCGATGCCTTCGCTGGGGCAGAACGTCTCCAATGCCGCGGTATCGGCGATGTCGATCGACGGGGCGGGATCGGGCTGGGGCTGGCTGGCCGATGAATTGGGATCGGCGGCGCTGGGCATGGAGCCGGTTCCGGAATGGCCGGCAGCAGGGGAAGCCGAACCATCAGCCGAGCGGGATTTGTTGCGGGATTCCAACGTCTTTTCCCCGTCCCGGGGGGAGGGCCAGCCGACGGATCGGGCCGGGACGTGGTCTTCCGCGGATCCCGTTCCGGAAGGGTCTCTTGCCGGGGCCGGGGCGGGGGGATGGCCCGCGGGCCGGGCGAACGAATCGCGTGAGGGGGCGAAGTGGGGCGAGGACCGGCGGAGCACGGCGCCTCGGTTTCTTCTACCGGCGGGGACCGGCGAGGGGTTGAAGCAAACCCGGCAGATGATGGCGGACCTGACCCAGACGGTGCGGCCGGGGTTGGAAGCGATGAAAACGATGGGCGGGGAATCCCTTTCTTATGGAAGGACGGGCGGATCGGCGTTGTTGGCGGGGTCTCCGGCGGAAGGGGGGGGGACAGGGGCGGAGGCGGTGGGGGGAGGGGGATGGTCGGGGTGGAAAGGTTCATCGCCGTCCAGATCGGGGGCCCTGTCGGGCCTGTCGTCGGCGGGAGGCAGCTGGCAGGGGGGCTGGAACCTGCCGGCCGGGGGCCTGGCGGGGGCGGGGGGGGGCAGCCGCCTGCCGTCATCGGTTGCCGGGGCGGGAGTGGAAACCCCCGCGCCGGCCCAAGGGAAGGCCGGGATGGTTCCCCATGGCCGGGCCTATCAGCCGGCCTGGCGTTGATTTCCGCGCGGCCCCCCGGAACTCGCGGGTTTTATTCGGCTTTGGCTTGACGGAGGCCCGGGTAGACCCCAAACTCTCAAGGTGGTAAGCGGTTGAAGGCCGGTTTGGTCCGGTGGCGGCGCTTGCCGAACACAGGAGCGATTGAAATGAAACATGCGGCTTGGGGCTTGGTGATGACCACCGGGAAGGCGGAACAGATCTCGTCGGAGATCGAGACGGCCTTTCTGTATTTGAACGACCGGCCCGTGCTGGCCTATTCGCTGGCGG
>CAYODC010000247.1:0-987 GCA_964402575.1 uncultured Verrucomicrobiota bacterium | reverse complement strand
CGGCGTTCAACCAGTGCGCGGACATTGAAGGCATTGTGGTGGTGGTGAGCCGCGAGCGTGCGGAGAGCGTGCTGGGGATGGTGCAGATGTTCGGGTTTGCGAAGGTGAAGAAGATCGTGGTGGGGGGGGCGAAGCGGTCCGCCTCGATGGCGGCGGGGCTGGAGCACGTGGCGGAGGATGCGGAGTACGTGTGCGTGCATGACGCGTCGTGGCCGATGGTGAGTTCGGCGCTGATCGCGGACACGGTGAAGGCCGCGCGGCGGCATGGATCGGGGGTGGCGGCGCGGGAGATGTCCGAGCCGGTGGTGGCGGCGAAAAAAGGAGTGGTGATTTCGCGACAGGACGAGGGCGGGGCGTTGTGGGAGGTGGTTTCGCCGCAGACCTGGCCGCGCGAGGCGCTGGCGAAGGTGTATGCGCGGGGGTCGAAGGACCGCGGGCGCAACGACGAGGATATGGCGGTGATGATGGCGCAGGGGATTGCGCCGCGGCTGGTGCCGGTGTCCGGGCTTTCGCTACGCATTCGCAGCGCGGAGGATCTCGCACCGGTGCTGGCGTTGATGAAATAGGGGGATGGGCGCGGAAACGCTTTGATCGGAAAGCGCCGAATAGTATTGCATTTCCGGCACGGATATACGATAACGCGCACCTGGATTGGGAACCGAACGGAAAAACCCATCTCGAAAAAGAAGAAAGAAACAAGGAGTACTGGACATGGCAAAGGCGATGACGAAGAGCCAGATCGTGGCGGCGGTGGCCGAGAAGGCTGAAATCAGCAAGAAGCAGGCCGGCGTGGCGCTGGAAGCTCTTTCCGCGTTGGCGTACAAGAACGCGAAGAACGGGTTCACGGTTCCTGGCTTGGGCAAGCTGGTGCTGGTGAGCCGCAAGGCCCGCATGGGCCGCAATCCCGCCACGGGCGAGACGATCAAGATCGCGGCCAAGAAGGTCGTGAAGTTCCGCGTGGCCAAGGCCGCGAAGGACGCGATCCTC
>CAYODC010000246.1:0-3725 GCA_964402575.1 uncultured Verrucomicrobiota bacterium | reverse complement strand
CACCGGCGCCTCGGCATCCGCATCTCCTTCATCAACACCGGCGGCGGCATCGGCATCCCCTACCGCCCCGAGCAAAAGCCCGTCGACTACGAAACCGTCGCCCGCGGCGCCCGCGCGGCCTACGACGAACTCATCGTCCCCGCCGGCCTCGACCCGCTGGCCTACAACATGGAATGCGGCCGCTGCATCACCGGCCCCTACGGATGGCTCGTCACCCGCGCTCTCCGCCGCAAGGAAACCTACCGCTCCTACATCGGCGTCGACGCCTCCATGGCCAACCTCATGCGCCCCGGCATGTACGGCGCCTATCACCACATCACCGTCCTGGGCAAGGAAAACGCCCCGGCCACGCACACCTACGATGTCGTCGGCTCGTTGTGCGAAAATTCCGACAAGTTCGCCGTCCAGCGCACCCTGCCCGAAATCGACATGGGCGATCTGCTGGTCATCCACGACACCGGCGCGCACGGCCACGCCATGGGCTACAACTATAACGGAAAAACCCGTTCCGCCGAGCTGCTCCTGCGCCCCGACGGCTCCGTCCTCCAGATCCGCCGCGCCGAAACCCTCGACGACCTCTTCGCCACCCTCGACCTCGACTCCCTCCCCGGTTTCCCGGAACGCTGAGTCCGCTTCAGCGACCGATGTCCGGCTGCGCGAAACGGAAAACCGCCAGCTTGACCAGCACCTTGCCCAGAAGAGTCAGCCACGCGAATTTGACCCAGAAGAACTGATAGAACGTCCAACTGGTGAAGTCGTAGAACTCAAAGAGAAAGAGAAACAACCCGCCGCCAACGGGCGCCAGGAGAATCCCCGCCATCCAGGCAAACCGCCACGGGCCCCGGGGCAGACGCATGGCCAGCCGGCTGGCGGGAATGTCGGCGGACAGTTCCCCGTTGTAGCGCGCGCGCTGGAGCGTCTTGGCGATGCTGGGGACCGTGATCAGCGTGGTGATCAACGTGCAGAAGAGGCCCTCGGAAAACACCGACCGGTCGCCGCCGGCGGCATAGGCGGCCACCTGGGGATTGAAGGCCAACTGCATCATCAGGTTGGACGAGATGCTCGCATAGAGTTCCTTGAGCCCGCTCAGGCTGGGCCACGCATTGCGCACGAGGGCCTGCTTCATGGCGCGGCCTCCTTCCCGGATGGCGGCGGCCCCCGCCGCGGATCGCAGTCGGCCTGCACCATGCGCAGAATGCACAGGCGGATGAGACGCTCGCTGAGGATCAGCGAATACACCAGCTTGTAGAGCATGAATTGTCCAAACGTCCACGTCTCGAATCCGTAGAACCGGAACATGCCGCCATTGACCGCCAGGCAAAGGATCGCCGCGGGGACGCCGTAGGCCAGCATCAGGCCAAAACCCCGCCGGGGCAGGCGCATCATCCACGGACAAACGGGCACCTGCGCCGGAACCACCCCTGCCGCCCACGCCTTTCGCATGCCCGTCTGCACGAGGAGGACATCCAGCGCCGCGGTCAGCAGGCCGCAGATCGCGGCATCGATCGCAATGGCCCTCGCGTCGTAGCCGTGCATCCGGATGTTCGTGGCAAACACCAGCCCGACGTTCGCCGCCAAGGTGATCAACACCCCGCGCCAGTTGTCGAGATAGGGCAGTGAAGGCCCGGTGACCCGGTTCGGATTGAGGTGGGTTTCCATGCTGGGGATCTCGTGGGTTTTCAGGCTATGCGGATTGAATGCACTCCAGCAACCGGGCGTTGAACGTGTCCGGAACATGGCCCAGCATCATGCCGGCCTGCACGGGCAACCAGCGGAGAATCTCCTCCCGCCGGGCACCCGTGGCGGCGCAGTACTGCTCGAGATAGAGGTCCGCGACATCCATGCGCCCGAAGGAATAGTCCAAATAGGTGCGGCACGCGTCGCCCAGCGCGCACCCGATGGACGCGTCGATCCAATCCAGAATCATGTAGCGCCCCTCGTGGTAAAGAATGTTGTCTCCGTGAAAATCCCCATGGCACAGGGCATCGCCTTCGGGCAATTCCGCGCAACGCTTCAGGAGCGCCCGCCGGCTCTCCGGCGCCAGTCGGACGCTTCCGCCGATCAACTGGACGATCTTATGCTTCAGGCGGACCGGCAGCGTAATGCGCTGGGCATGCGTGCGCCGTTGCAGATCCACGACCGCCCCGATCAGCTCCGGCGCGCGCGCCGGATCGTCCTGCATCAGGCGGTTGATCGACCTCCCCCGCGCGCGGCTCATCCGAATCGCCAGCCGCCCCTCGACGTTGAACACTTCATGGACCCGGGGAACGGGCAGGTCCGTCGTTTCGACGAACGCCATCATGGAAGCCTCGTAGAACACGTATTCCTTGGGATAGCCCGCCCGGAACACCTTGACGGCCATTTCATCCCGCGCATAGACGGCGGCCTGCGCGCCCCGGCCCGCCAGCTCGCCAAACCGTTCCGTCATCCCTTTTTCGTTGTCCATCTGCCGCGCTCCTTTTTCCGCCAAGGGGTCGGTCCTATAATTTAATATTCTTCACTTGGCTCCAAGCCGCATGCCCCCATTCTCCCTTCTTGGAGCCATCCAGCCTTTTCAGATATGCTGCAAAACAAGTAGCCGTCCCCATCCCCAGCCGCGCCTTGATCCACGTGGGCCGCATGCAGGTATTCCGCCGCACCAACCAAGCTAGCGCATATTTTTCCGGACTACTCATCGCCAGCCCGGCCAGATCGGCCTCAGCCATTCTCAATCCCTTCATCCCCTTGGCGATCCATGCCTCCGCACAAGCCTCTTCGTGCTCGCGAATGCCGCCGCCTCCCAGAGATGACCGCCGGACTTTCTTCAGCGATTCCTCGACCCGCCCTAGCATTTCTCGCCGGAATTCCTCCCCGCCGAATTGCCACCCCCGCCGGATCTTCTGCCAGGCTTCATCCGCCTTCCATGGCTGATCGCTATGCCGCACCTCTGCCACCCGGCCGGCCATGTATTCAGAATACTTCCGCCGTCCGGAGGCCGAGTCAGCCATTCCGAGTTGCTCCAGCACCCGCCGGCAAGTCAGCCATTCGTCCCTCGGGGCCTTCCCAACATAGGCCGGATAGCTGCTCCAGCGATAGTCTTCCAACCGTTCCTTCTCGAAATCATACCCCTTCATGCGAACCGGGTTGAGATGGATGTAGGTCGCGATCGTTGCAAAATACCCCCCGCCCGCCTCCACCGGTATCGCCTTGTACCGTCCTTGGAACAAGTGCCCCCATTCCCGATGGGCGGCATTAAACCGCTTGGTGTAAGTGCATTGCACCCATTGCATCCCCACCACCAGGTTCGGCTCCGGGGTCTCCAGCAACAAGTGATAATGATTCCCCATCAGCGCATACGCATGCACCCGCCAACCCGTGCGACCGCAGGCCTGCCCCACGGTCTCCAGAAACATCCCGCAATCCTCATCCCCCCGGAAAACCTTCTGCAGGTGGTTCCCCCGGCTCATCACGTGATATCCCGCCCCCGCATACTCCACTCTCGGCTTTCTTGGCACGCCCCCTTTACACCACAGTCCTCCCCACTCCGTCAATCCCGTTTTATTAGTTTATAGGACCGACCCCTTTCCGGGGCGGCTCATGATCGAGGCGCAGCCGAGTCCGATCGCGCAGCGCATCCGCATCCCGACGTGACGGGCGAAGCCTGGCGCGGCGGGTGCCGCGCGGAGCGAAAGCAAGCCGACCGGCGGCGAATCGCGCGCCGCGCGCGAATGGCCGCCGGGCGGCGC
>CAYODC010000245.1:0-3750 GCA_964402575.1 uncultured Verrucomicrobiota bacterium | reverse complement strand
GGGCCCGATGTCCATGAAGGCGAGCACGTCGCCGTCCTCGTAGACCTTGATGGACGGGATTTGTCCGGCGACGATTTTGCAGAAGATGCAGTCGGTCATGGGCGTTGCTCCTGGGGCGGGACGTAGGGGCCGGGGCGGGCGTTGCGCTGGTGGTACCAGCGGGCGCCGAGGCCGAGGAAAAAGATCAGCAGCAAACCCAGCAGAAAGCGGCGTTCGGCCAGCGTCAGGTCGAAACAGGCCTTGACGGGCGCACCCAGGGCGGCGGCGGTCTCCTTCCAGTTCATGTGCGGCATTGTAGGAGCGGAGGCGGGAAAGGCGACACAAAATTGCGCGATGCCGGCGGGTTGTTTTGAAGTTGGAAAGGGACGGAAAGGCGTGATAGGGTTTTGCGCCAATGCAGTGCGAGAGCTGTCAACAGAATGAAGCCACCGTCCACGTGACGCAAATCGTGGACGGCAAGGTGACGAAATTCCACCTGTGCGAGGCGTGCGCCAAGGCGAAGGGCGTGGAACTGCATGCGCAGCCGATGGACATCGGGGGCATGCTGGAGAGCCTGAAGGAACAGCTTTCGCATTTGAAGGGGGACCTGGAGGGGGCGCCGGCGCGGCCGGCGGCATGTCCCGTCTGCGGGATGACGCGGACGGAGATCCTCAAGAAGGGGCGGATGGGGTGCGACCAGTGCTACGAGACGTTCGCGAGCGAGATGCTGCCGGTGGTGGTGTCGCTGCAGCATTGCGACCAGCATCTGGGCAAGGTGCCCCGGCGGGCCTCGGAACGGATGAAGCATTCGGTGGAACTGGCGCGATGGAAGCGCGAGCTGGAGCAGGCCGTGGCGGGGGAGAACTACGAATTGGCGGCGCGGTTGCGCGACCGGATCAAGGCCGTGACCGCGGAAGGGGCGGGCGCATGACCGAACCGGCCTTCCGTCCGTCCATGCCCACGCCCGCCGCCTACCACGAGGCGTTCGGGATCACGCTCAGCAGCCGGATCCGGCTGGCGCGGAACCTGCGCGGCCTGCCGTTTCCGGACCAGGCCTCTCCCGCGATCCGGGCGGAGATTCGCCAGCGGGTGATGGAGTCCGCGTGCGGAATCCTGCCGGATCAGATTTCCCTGGCGGAGTGTTCGGAGCTGTCCCGCCAGCAATTGTTCGAGGACCATTTGATCAGCCGGTTGCTGCTGGACGGGCGGCCGGACTCGGCGGTGTGCCTCAACGAAGCCCGGACGCGGGCGGTGATGATCAACGAGGAGGACCACCTGCGGATCCAGTCGCTGCAGCCGGGGCTGGCGCTGCGGGAGGTCTGGGCGGACGTGGATGCGCTGGACGACCAGCTGGAGGAGCATCTGGATTACGCCCTGTCCACGACGCTCGGGTACCTGACGAGCTGTCCGACCAACGTGGGGACGGGGATGCGCGCGAGCGTGCTGATGCATTTGCCGGGGCTGGTGATGATGAGCGAGATCGAGCCGATCATCAATGGATTGAACAAGATCGGGCTGACGGTGCGGGGGCGCTGGGGCGAGGGGACGGCGGCGCTGGGGCACATGTTCCAGGTGTCGAACCAGCTCACGCTGGGCATGGCGGAGCTGCGGATCGTGGAGGATCTCGAAGAGATCGTGAAGGAGATTGCGGGGCACGAGCGGAACGCGCGCGAGCGGTTGAAGCGGGAGCGGCCGCGGTTTGCGGCGGACCTGGCGGCGCGGGCGGAGGGGCTGCTGCGGACGGCGAAGCTGATGACGACGCAGGAGGCGCTGGAGCGGCTTTCGGAACTGCGGCTGGGGATCGCGCTGGGGCAGGTGCGCCGGATCGGCATGGAGACGGTGGACCGTCTGCTGCTGGAGGTGCAGCCGGCGCATTTGCAAATGGCGGCGGGGCGGAAAATGGACAGCGAAGAACGGGACTGGGTGCGGGCGGAGCGGCTGCGAGGCGAACTCGGCCGCCGTCCGTCCCTCCGAACGGGCAAGAGGATGACATGAACAACTTCACACCAAGAGCGCAGCAGGTGCTGCAACTGGCGCGGCAGGAAGCCGACCGGTTCAACCATGGATACATCGGGACGGAGCACCTGCTGCTGGGGTTGATATCCCTGGGGCAGGGCGTGGCCGTGACGGTCCTGCAGCGGATGGGACTGGACCTGGACACCGTGCGGCTGGAGGTGGAAAAGGCCGTGGGGATCGGGTCGGACATGAAGACGGTGGGCAACGTGCCCTACACGCCGCGGGTGAAGAAGGTCCTGGCGCTGGCGGGGACCGAGGCGCGCGGGATGAACGTGGATTTCGTGGGGACGGAGCACATCCTGCTGGGATTGCTGCGCGAAGGGGAAGGGGTGGCGGCGCGCGTGCTGTCGAACCTGAACGTCGACATCGACAAGGTGCGCAACGCGGTGATGAAGGAGCTGGACCCGAATTTCGAGCCCGGCAACAAGCCGGAGGCGGAGCCGGAGCTGGGCGAACCGCCGCCGGAGTTCAAGCCGGGCAGCGGGGGGCCGGCGGGGGCCAAGGACACGAAGACGCCGGCGTTGACGGCGTTCGGGCGGGACCTGACGGCGCTGGCGCTGAAGGGGGCGCTGGATCCCGTGATCGGGCGCGCGGACGAGATCGACCGGGTGATGCGCATTTTGTGCCGCCGGACGAAGAACAATCCGGCGCTGCTGGGCGAGGCGGGGGTGGGCAAGACGGCCATTGCGGAAGGGCTGGCGCAGGCGATTGCCAGCGGCGAGGTTCCCGAGCTGCTGCATGGCAAGCGGGTGGTATCGCTGGATCTGGCGTTGATGGTGGCGGGGACGAAGTACCGCGGGCAGTTCGAGGAGCGCATCAAGGCGGTGATGGACGAGATTCGCCGGGCGAAGAACGTCATTTTGTTCGTGGACGAGCTGCACAGCCTGGTGGGGGCGGGGAGCGCGGAGGGGGCGATGGACGCGGCGAACATCCTGAAGCCGGCGCTGTCGCGCGGCGAGCTGCAGGTGATCGGGGCGACGACGCTGAACGAGTATCGGAAATTCATCGAGAAGGACGCGGCGCTGGAGCGGCGTTTCCAGAGCGTGCTGGTGCGGGAGCCGTCGATCGAGGAAGCCATTGAAATCCTGAAGGGGTTGCGGGGGCGCTACGAGGCGCACCACCACGTCCGGTTCAGCGACGAGGCGATCGAGGCGGCGGTGCGGCTGTCGGCGCGCTACCTGCAGGACCGCTTCCTGCCGGACAAGGCGATTGACGTCATCGACGAGGCGGGGGCGCGGGCGCGGATCGGGTCGATGACCCGCCCGGTGCACGTGAAGGAGAAGGAGAAGGCGGTGGCGGCCCTGCTGGCGGAGCGCAACGACGCGATTCGCGAGGAGCGGTTTGAAGAGGCCGCGCGGTTGCGGGACGAGGAGCGGCAGGCCCGGACCGAGCTGGAGGCGGAGCTGGCGGAATGGCGCGCCAGCCACAACCAGCGGGTGGTGGACGTGACCGACGACGATGTCCGGCTGATCGTGTCGAAGTGGACTGGGGTGCCGCTGGAGAAGATGGAGCAGAAGGAGACCACCAAGCTGCTGGAGATGGAGGGGGTGCTGTCCCAGACGGTGATCGGGCAGGCCGAGGCGATCGGTTCGATCTGCCGGGCGCTGCGCCGATCGCGCGCGGACCTGAAGGATCCGCGCCGGCCGATCGGGTCGTTCATCTTCCTGGGCCCGACGGGCGTGGGCAAGACGCTGCTGGCGAAATCGCTGGCGGAATTCATGTTCAACAGCCCCGACGCGCTGATCCAGATCGACA
>CAYODC010000244.1:0-3780 GCA_964402575.1 uncultured Verrucomicrobiota bacterium | reverse complement strand
GTCGCGCTGGAGCGCGCGGCCGGCGAGTTGACGCTGCGGGTGACCGACGACGGTCCGGAGACGGGTCCCGGCGCGGTTCCGACGGCGGGGTTGGGGCTGGGCATCCTGAAGCACCGGGCGCGCCTGATCGGCGGCACCCTGCTCGTGGCCGGTGGGCCGAAGGGCGGCATGCAAGTCGTCTGCCGCGTGCCGCAAGCGGAGATTTCCGCATGAGCGGTCCGGACCAGCCCCGGCTTTTCCTCGTGGACGACCATCCGCTGGTGCGGACGGCGCTGGCCCAGTTGCTGGCGGGCGCCGGATTCGACCCGGCCGGCCAAGCCGGCACTTCGGCCGAAGCGTTGGCGCATCCCGCGCTGGCCGCCAGCCATCTGGCGGTGGTGGATCTCGCGTTGGGCGAAGAGGGCGGCATTGACCTGATCCGCAAGCTGCGCGCGCGCGGCCAGGCGGTGCTGGTCTATTCCATGCACGAAGAGTCCCACGTGATTCGCCGGGCGTTGGAGGCCGGGGCGGGGGGCTACGTCACCAAACGCGAGGCGGCCGAATCGCTGGCCACCGCGATCCGGGCCGTTTTGGCGGGGGCTCGCTATCTGAGTCCCCGCGCGGAAGCGGCGTTGCAGGAACTGACGCCGGTGGACGGTTTGAGCGGGCAGCAGCAGCAAATCTACCGGTTGCTGGGGCAGGGCGCGGCCAACGAGGACATCGCGCGCCAACTGGGGATCAGCGTGCGCACGCTCGAATCCTATTGCGTCCGCATCATGGACAAGCTGGGGACGCAGGGCATCAAGGAGCTGCGGCGCCGGGCGATCCGCGCCGCGGTCGCCTCGGGATCGGGCGCCGAGGCCTGAGCCGCCGAATGAGAGGGAAATCCCTCTCCTGGCCGGCGCGGGACTCGGGCAGACTGAGCCACGCATTCGGATGGACATTCAACCAAGGAGGATCAGATGAAGAAGTTCGCGATGGGCGTTTGGACGGCATGGATCGCGACGGCGGCGTTTGCGGCGGACGCCTCGTCGTTCTACGCGGGGATTTCGGGCGGTTTGGCGATGCCCATGGATATGCGGGAGGAATGGAGCTGGCCGGAACGCGGGCAGCGCGCCGACCTGAAGGAAGAAATGAAAAACGGCTTTCAGGCCGGGGCGAAGGTGGGCTGGGCGCCGGCGGCGCTGGGCGGTCTGTTCGCGGCGGAACTGGAATACGCCTACCAGCGGGCCGAGTTCGACAAGATCATGTCGCCGGGTTTCGAGGCGGGGCCGCACACCATCGCGGGCTTCTATTCCCCCGCGACGGATTCCCGCATCGAATTCCAATCGCTGTTCCTGAATTTCCTGGTTCGCTATCCGGCCGGGAAGGTGCATCCCTACGTGGGCTTCGGTCCGGGTGTCACCCGCTGTTCCGTGTCGTTCAACGAAACCGAGCTGACGACCGAAGGGTTTGGGTTTGCGGAATCCGGAGACGACACGACATTTTGCTGGCAGGCCTTGGCCGGGGTGGATTTCGACGTGTCCGACCGCGTCGTCGTGGGCGCGGGCTACCGCTATTTTGCCGCGGAACCGTCGTTCACCTGGGCGAACGGCACGCAGAGCGATTACGATCCCGTCTATCACAACCTGGTGTTGGACGTGAAATACCGGTTCTGAAAAGCGGATGGAGCGAGCGGAAGATGAACGCAAAACGATCGAGAGGCCGGGCCGCGGAAATCGCGGCGGCGTGGGCGCTGGCGGCGGCAACGGCGTTCGGGCAGGCGGAAATCACGGCATTCGACGGCAACGGCCAGATCAGCTGGGACGATCCGGGCGGGACGGGCACGCACTACGCGGTGCAGTGGTCGGCGTCCGGGCTGAGCAACTGGATGAGCTGGCAGGACGCCGAAGCGACCTTGGCGGGGCTGGGCGCGACGGGAACGGCCGCCGTGCCGATGTTCTACCGGGTGGTGGCGCAGGACCCGACGTACGAGCCGACCGAAACCTACACCTACTACTACAAGGAGCTGCCGCTCTTCGACCCGCTCACGCCGCTGTCGAACGACGAGATGCGCATCACCTTCATGGGATCGATGATTCCCCTGCCGGTGCGCCTGGCGCAGGCGGAGATGAGCGTCTTCGTGGAAGTGGGCTGGAGCAACGATCCGAGCGACAGGGTCTACGGCGGCCGGGCCGTCGATCAGTTCATCTTCGACATGGGCGCCGGGGTGTCGGCCAACTTCGCGGCCGCGAAGGTCGGCTATCGCCGGATGGACAAGGTGTTCATCAACCACCTGCACGGCGACCACCTGAGCGACCTGGTCCACACCTATTGCTTCGGGCCTTCGGCGGACCGCAAATCGCCCCTGTACGTTTGGGGTTCGGGCCCGACCGGGCTGGAAAGCCCCGCCGGGTCGGAGACCTATTACGACGACGGGACCAGCAATTTCTGCGCGCACCTGCGGGAAGCCTTGCGGTGGCATTCGGAGAGTTTCAGCTTCCAGAACACGGCCTACTCGAACTTCGTTCCGCCCACCCGGGAAAGCTGGGGGCTGCCGCACGATCCCGTGCCGGTGGGCGACGATCCGCCCAACGACGCCTACGCCTTGGTGCCGATCGAACTGGACTGGACGAAGGTCGGCGGCCTGGCCTACAGCAACGCCGCCACGGGCGTGACCATCACGCATTTCCCGGTGATCCACGCCCGCCGGGGCTCCATGGGCTACAAGCTGGAGTGGCAAACGCCGGACGGGACCAACCTGACGATGATCTACACGAGCGACACCAAGCCCGAAACCAACTGCATCGAGCAGGCCAAGAACGGCGGCAAGGGCGTGGACGTGTTCATCCACGAGATGGTCGTGCCGCCGGCGGTGTGGGCCTACAAGAACATGGGTCTCGACGGCCCGATCGAGGAAGGGCAGCCGGGCTACTCGAACTTCGCGGCGACCGTCGAGGGCCTGACAACGATCCAAAACAGCTCGCACACGCCGCAGGGCGCGTTCGGCTACATCCTCAGCCAATTGATCGCCAACGATGTCCAGCCCAAGCTGACCGTCGCCACGCATTTCCCAGTGGCCGACGACACCGTGGCCAGCGCGTTCGACAGCGTCAAGGCGCATTGCCCGGACGTCGAGATGGGGCGGGACATCGTCTGGTCCTTCGACCTGATGGTGCTGCGGGTCTTCCCCGACCGCATCGAGCAATGCCGGGCCGACGTTTCGGACTATGCGTTCAACCCGCCCGTCCAGATGCCCGTCGGCATGCTGCCGCCGAAGTACAACGACGGCGCCGGCAAGGGCGATCCCTACTACCAGATCGACACCAATGCGGCGATTCCGGCGGTCTCAGGCGGCGTGACAAACTACCGCATCGACGGGTATTGAGCGCGGCGGCTGGGCGCGGCAAGGGGCCGGCGGGGCCGGCCGCCTTGCCCTCGGGGAATTCGACACCAGGGGGAGCCAACTGCCTTGCGGCGGGAGGAGGGGCTTTGCTAGGGTGAGGGCCTGCTGCAGAAAGGGATGAGAAGCCGTATGGATACTGCGGGAATGAGGCGGGTCGGAGCGGGACTGGCGGCGGGGCTCTTCCTGCTGGGCGGGGGATGCTTGTCGGTGGGGCCGGACTACCAGAAGCCGGCGCCGGCGGTGCCGGAGGCGTGGCGGGGGACGGCGGGGGAGTCGGGCGACACGATGGCGGAGTGGTGGACGGTGTTCGGGGATGCGGCACTGGAGGGGCTGGTGGCGGATGCGCGGGCGAACAACCGCGACCTGGCGGCGGCCGTGGCGCGGATGGAGGGCTACGCGGCGTCGCTGGGGATGGC
>CAYODC010000243.1:0-3812 GCA_964402575.1 uncultured Verrucomicrobiota bacterium | reverse complement strand
TCACCCTCTACCAGCTCCGCATCCTCTCCCGCGTCGAGTTCCGCGCCAACCGCGAAACCCCGTAAGCCACCGACCCGCGCCCCAAGCTATGCGGATTCCCCCGCGGCATCGCCGGCCGTCAGCCGGCGCACGGAACGCCCAGGCAACCGCTCGACTCGCTCCGAACGCCTGTCCCCGGCGGCGGCGGCCGACGGGGCCTCGGACGATGCCCCGCCCCCGACCAGGCGCACCAGCTGGTCCACGATCCCCTTCAGTTCCGTGGCCTGCGCGTTGAGCTCTTCCGATGCGCTTGCGCTCTCCTCCGCGTTCGCGGCGTTGGTCTGGGTCACCTGGTCCATCTGCGCCACCGCCGAATTGATCTGGTCGATGCCCTGCGCCTGCTGGGTGCTCGCCGAAGCAATCTCCGCCACCAGCCCCGACGCGTTGCCAATCCCCGACGCGATGGCCTGCAGGGCCTTGCCCACCTCTTCGGAAATCCCCACGCCGTTGCGCGCATGGTTCACGGACGTCTCGATCATCATCGCCGTGTTCTTCGCCGCCTCCGCCGATCGCCGCGCCAGGTTGCGGACCTCTTCGGCCACCACCGCGAATCCCTTGCCGGCATCCCCCGCGCGCGCGGCTTCCACCGCCGCGTTCAGCGCCAGCAGGTTCGTCTGGAACGCAATTTCATCGATGTCCTTGATGATCTTCGCCGTTTCCCCCGATGACTTCTGGATGTCGTCGATCGCCGCGCTCATGCGCCGCATCGATTCCGTGCCGCTCTCCGCGGCCCCGTGCGCCGTACCGACCAGGCCCTTCGCCTTCTGCGCATGATTCGCATTCTGCCGGGTCATCGAACTCATTTCCTCCAGGCTCGCCGACGTCTCCTCCAGCCCCGCCGCCTGTTCCGTCGCCCCTTGCGCCAGCGACTGCGACGCCGACGAAATCTGGTCCGACGCCGAAAGCACATGGTCCGAACTCATCGTCAATTGGCGGATGATCCCCGTCAAGGCCGCCACCAGTTGCTTCACCAGGCCAAGGGCCACCAGCAGCGCCACGACGAACACGACGACCCCCACACCCGCGCCCAGGCGGATGGCATGGCTCATCCGCCGTCCCAGCGCCGCGGTTTCCTCGCGCGCCGCCTCGCCCTGCGCCGTCATGGCCTCCATCTGCTTCACAATCCGCGCCTCCATCTGGCCAGCCAGCTCGTCGATCGTCCCGCGCATCTGGCCAAACGCCTGCTGGCTCTTTTCCGCCTCCTTCTCCCGCGAAGCCATCCGTTCGAGGTTGGCTTCGGTGATCTGCGCCACCTCCCGCGTCTGCTCTTCCCACCCTGCCAGCAACTCGAGAAACCGCCCGTATTCCGCCTTCATCTCCTTGTTGAAAACCGCCGAGGCCTTTTCGGTGCGCTCCCGGACCTGCCCCAGCTCCTGCGTGTGGACCTTGACCTTGGCCTCGAACCGCGCCCGGTCGGTCTCTTTCTCGTAATCCATCAGCGCCACCAGCGCCTGATACGCATCCCGGTCGGCATTCAACAGCAACTCCAGCGCGCCATACCATTCCACCTGCTTCGCCCGCCCGTCCTCGCCTTTCAGCGACTCCATTTCCTTCTCGATCAGCCCCGCCACGCCATCCAATTGCGTGCGCACCTCCTCAAACCGCTTCAGGCAATCCTCATAGATCGTCCCGCGCCGGGACATTTCCTTTGCCAATGTCAAAGAGGTTTCCATGACCAACCCCGACGCCCTCTTCCAGTCGTCGAATTGCCGCTGAAACACCTCCTGCGTCTTCCGACCCTGTTCATCGAACTGTGCCGCCGCCAGCCCCACCCGCTCGGCCACCTGCCCCGATTCCGCCCCGTGGGTGGCGATCAACTCCGCCACTCGCCCTTCCTCCTCCGTTTCGAGCACCTGCATTTCCGCCAGATACCCCTGATAGGCGTCGCGGTCGGCATTCAGCAAATACCCGATGCCATCGCTCAACCCGTTCATCCGCGGTACGTCGTCCATGATGATCGGCATGAGGCTTTGCCCAATCGTCGCGTTCACCACCTTGGATACCCCTCGCATCACCCAGGCGTTCCCCGCCGCGATCACCACCAATCCCGCCAGTGGGATCGACACCAGCATCATCACTTTTCCCTTGATCGTCATGGCTCACTCCTTGTGGTTGGGTGCGAATCATTCCGCATATTCAGGCGGTCAGTCTAGATCGACGGCTGGCAAGAATCCAGTCTATATATTAGGATTATGTTAATTGTGCATTTATCTTATAATGACAGAATAATAAGGCATTTGCGTCATTATTACCTGGTTCTTTGATAAGAATTCCCTCCCCGCTGTTTTGCTTTTTCCTCCCACCCAATATCGTCCATGACCGGAGCCTTTTCGTCTCCGCCGCCCGAAAATTGGACGAACACGGCCAGGCCCCCGCGCCTGTCCACACCGTCTCCGGATCCCCGTCGATCTGTTCCGGCGCTGCCCCCCACCATTCCGGATCTTCCTTCGCCCAACCCGCTTCCCCCCACGCCACCCGCCGCGTTTGGATCGCGACGGCTTCGTTTCTCCTGGTGGGCGACGAACATGAACTCCTTCGATCTTTTATGTTTTCATGAAAGTTTTCGTATTCCAACTTCCGTAGATCAACCCAACAATCCGCCATCCAACCCGGTAGCCTGCACTCCGATCGCGGCAGGTGGACCTCGACCCTGGTGGCCATGCATGCGGCGGTTCCATGCAAGAGGCGCCCTCGCCCGGTCACGGCACCATCCAGCTCACCCGCAGAAGGTAAGCCGCGATCCGCCCGTTGTTGCCCTTTTCCTGGACCCGGATGTAGTACGTCCCCGGCCCAAAGGTTGCCGCCCGAATGCGGGAAAATCGCCCGGGGCCTGAATCGTCATCAAAATGAAGGCGCTGGCCTGCCGCATTGTAGATCCAGAGTTGGGTGTCACCGCTGCTGCCACGGGTCTCCACCAACAGATTCTGCGCCCCCCGCGCACCGATCGTGAACCGGGCCCAATCCCGGTTCCCTGCCTGGTGGATGGTGCGCGATTGCGACTGCCCGTTGCGGATCTGCCGCGCCGCCCCCAGGCTGTTGTCCGGCTCCCACGCGTCCCGCGGCACCACTTGGGTCCAGCGCGCCGTGAGTTGGTAGATCGGCAGGATCCCGCCCCCAAACCGCCCCGTTTTGATGTAGTAGACCCCCGCCGCCAGCGCGGGCAGCTCGATCACCGCATCCGCCCCCGGGTATCCCGAATACGGATCGTCGTAGCCCAGCAGCAGGCTGTCACTGGCCCGCGATAACACCACATAGGTGTCGAACGTCGATAGAATCCGCACGTTGCGCGCCCCGCCGCGCCCAATCGTGAATTTCGTCCAGTCCGAGTTTCCGTCCGCATGCACGCTGTGGTCCTGCACCTCCCCGTTGCGGATCACCTTCGCCGACGCCAAGCCGTTGTCCCTCTCGTACGCGTCCGGCCCGGCCACCCGCACCGCCCAGTAATCCCAGTCGCCCCGCGTGTCTTCCGTCTTGTCGAAACCCGCCCCCGACCGCGACGATCCCGCCAGCAAATATCCCCCCGCACGCGTCCGGCATACGGCCCCCAGCCGCTCCCCGTCGCTCCCCCCATACCGCCGGTCCCATTGCTGCACCCCCAGGCCGTTCACCTTCACGATCCAGTAATCGCTCGCTCCCCGCGGCTCTTGCGAAAGATCCGCCCCCGCGGACGAATCGCTCTCGCCTGCCAGCAGATACCCCCCATCCGGCGCCGCCACCACCTGGGCCAATTCGTCCTCGCCCGCCCCCCCGTACCTCCGGTCCCACTGCTGGGT
>CAYODC010000242.1:0-3822 GCA_964402575.1 uncultured Verrucomicrobiota bacterium | reverse complement strand
CCCCCCCCCCCCCCCGATTCCCGCAGCCGGGACAACAAAAAACCCGTCCCCCCCCCCAGATCCATCACCACCCCCGGCCGCGACAGCGCGCACGCCTCGCGCACCGCCGCCACCAGCGGTTCCGCCACCGCCGGATCGGAAAAATAGCCCCCGTGCACCCGGCCCCATGTCGCGCCATGCACCGTCTGTTCCGGTCCGATATCCATGCCCGTACCCCCGCCTAGTTGCCCGCACCCTGGACCTCGGCCACGGGGGTCAACACCGCGCGCAACGCCTCGCGGCCTCCGTCCTCCAAAACCCGCTGGAACCCGTTCAGATAATAGATTCCGGAACGATCGGCACCCGCCCCTTCCGGATAGACCACCGCCGTGATGTAATACGACCGGTGCTTTCCCGTCGTCCCCGTGCACGGGAACCGCAACACCGTTTCCTCCCCTGCCCGGTGCGAAAACCCCGACACGACAATGCGCCCGATCTCCGCCGCCGCACGGTCCATGAGCCGTGGATCATATTCATGCAGTCGCACCACCAGCTCTCCCCGCTCCACCGATGGCCCTTCGGCGGACAGCACGCACGTCATGTCCACCGTCAGTACCTCCGGCGCCTCCGCCGGCGCGGCCTCCCCCGGCGTCCCCGGCACCTCGGCCATCCCCAGGCGCATTCCCAGCAAAAGGCACGCGATCATTCCGCATCGGATCTTCATCGTTCCACTCCCGTCGTTCTCCAGGTCCATTCCGCATTTCAGGATCGGCTTGCCGCCGGCGTCCGCAGGGCGATCTGCAGGCACATCAAGGCCCAGAAACACCCCAGCAACGCCGCCGTCGGCATCTGCAGCGCCCGCGGCAGGGTGTACAGCACCAGCAGGCACGGCGCCCAGAACGCCCAGCCCGGCACCTGGTTCGGCAGCACGATCCGCCGGTACCATCCCGGCCCCAACTGCCGCACCGTCGCCCGAAACGAAAAATTCTGGTCCTGCCACAAATGCGCCACCGCATTGATCGGCGACGCCAGGAATGGCGAATACACCAGCATGTCCGTCGCCGTCTTCCCCAGTACCGTGCCCACGTCCGCCTCGTCCCCCCAGATCCACGCCTGCAACGCGTAGAACCCGTGCGTCATCGCCCCCATGAACCCCCACCATCCGACGAGAAATCCCAGCGACAGCCATGGCCGCCGCAGCCGCAGCGCCGGCACCAGCGCGCAAAACACCGCCGGCACCAGCCCGTTTGTCACCATCCTCGTCAAGATGGAAAATCCAATGCCATGCCGGATCTGCCAGTCCGCCAGCACCCCCAGTACCGCGTGGAATCCCGGCGAACGGGCATACGCCACCGCCATCGCCAGCGCCCCCGCCTGCAGCACCAGACCCGGCACCACGTTCGCCCGCGCCGCCCGCACCCCGATCTGCCACGGCGTGGCCCCGGCACCCATTTTTCCATGGTGTGGAAAACTTTTTTCCATGGTGTGGAAAACCTTCAGCCCCGCCGCGCGCGCAGGAAAAACTCGTCGGGTGCGTCGACCACTTCCTCCACGCGCCATCCCGCGCCAGCCAGCTCCCCCCGCAGCTCTTCACCCGCGGGCATGGTATCGCGATGGACCCCCGGAAGCTGCCGGTGCATCGCGTTGAGCGCCGCGCTGCCTTCCAGGTTGGCAATCACCAACTCGCCCCCCGGCGCCAACCAGTCCCGGCATTGGCGCAGAAACCGGCCCGCATCCTCCAAATGGGGATACAAGCGGAAACACAGCACCAGATCCCACGCGTGGCGTTCCAATTCGATTTCTTCCGCCTTGGCCTGCACCACCCGCACATGGCCGTGGTCGGCCACGACCTCCCCGCAGCGCGCCGCCATGCCCGGACAGGCATCCAGCGCCAGCACGTGACCACTCGTCCCCACCCATTCCGCCAGCCGTTCCGTCAGCGGCCCCGCCCCGCAGCCCGGCTCGATCACCCGCTTCCCCGCCAGATCCCCCAAACGCCGCCGCAACCGCTCGATCCGGGGCTCGTGCTCCGGACGGAATGCCAGCGGATTCTCCTCGCCGGAGAGCTTCTGGAAAAATACGTGCCGATCCATGACGGGCCGCAATATCGCCCGATCCCCCCCCCGGAACAAGCCGAATCTGTGGTGCCCATTCCCCTATCCCAATAGTCTTCATCCCCTGCATTGGACGCGCACCGAACCCGTTCCGCCCCTGACCGTTCCCGCTTGCTTCCATGCGCTCCGATGTGCATATATTCTTCTTCGATGTGTGCCACGGCTCCCCATCCCGCCCCCCTCCCTCCTCAGCGCCAAACGACATCGCCTTCCTCCCTCTATACGCTCGCCGCGGCCTGGCTGCTGATCGTGCTCGCCTCCCTTGCCTGGTCCGGCTTCCTCATCCAGCGTGCGGGTCCCGCCTTCCCCGACGAATCCCCCCTCTGGACCGATTGGCGCATCCGCTCTGCAGGGGTTCACTTGCTGGTCGCCGGCCTCGGCCTCGGCGCCATCTTCTGGGCGCACCGCCGCATGCACCGCTCCCGGGCCTCCCTGCTCGAAAGCGAAGAACGCTACCGGCTGATCTCCACCGTCGCCACCGACTACGTCTACTCCTCCCTCGTCCGCCCCGACGGCACCCTCGACCTTCAATGGGTCGCCGGCGCATTTGAACACATCACCGGCTATTCCCTCGACGAATACCGCGCCCGCGGCGGATGGCAAGCCATGGTCCATCCCGACGACCGCGCCCAGGACGCCCGCGATCTCGAAGTCCTCCGCTCCAACCATCCCGTCCGGACCGAAGTCAGGACCCTCGCCCGCGACGGCCGCATCGTCTGGGTCGAAGTCTTTGCCCAACCGGCCTGGAACGCCGACCGCCAATCCCTCGCCGGCATCTACGGCGCGGTCCGCGACATCACCCGCCGCAAGGAAACCGAGGCCGAACTCCAGGCTTCCTACGAAACCCTCAACCAATTCGTCGATTCCGTCCCCGCCTTTGGCTCCTTCGTCGATGCCGAAGAGCGCTACCAGTTCGTCAACCGCTATCACGAAAACTGGTTCAAGAATCCCCGCCAGCATTTCGTCGGCCGGCGCCTCGCCGAAGTTCACCGCCCCGCCACCTACGCCATCATGCGCCCCTACAGCCAAAAGGCCCTCGCCGGCGAACGCGTCCGCTACGAACACGAAATGACCGGCCGCGACGGAAAATACTACTGCTTCGATGTCCAGTACATCCCCCGCCGCGCCAGCGATGGCTCCGTCATGGGCTACTTCTCCCTCGTCTTCGACATCACCGAACGCGTCCTCCGCGACCGCCAGCAACTCCGAACCCAGCGCCTCGAAAGCGTCGGCCGCCTCGCCAGCGGCATCGCCCACGACCTCAACAACATCCTCACCCCCGTCATGATGGGCTCCGACTATCTGCGCGCCATCCTCTCCGACCCCGCCGACCTCGACGTGCTCGACATGATGGATTCCAGCGCCAGGCGCGGCGCCGCCATGCTCAAGCAACTCCTGATGTTCGGCCGCGGCGAACAAGACCCCTTCGCCCCCCTCCAGCTCCATCCGCTCATCAACGAAATGGCCAAAATCGCCACGGAAACCTTCCCCAAGAACATCACCCTGCTCTACGCCCCCGCCACCGACCTCCCCCCCGTCCTCGGCAACGTCACCCAGTTGCACCAGGTCCTCATGAACCTTTGCATCAAGGCCCGCGATGCCATGCCCGGCGGCGGCACCCTCACCCTCGCCGCCCGCACCGAAACCGTCGATGATTCCGCCGTCCAATCCTACGGCGCTTCCCGCCCCGGCCCCCACGTCGTCCTCGATGTCGCCGACACCGGCATCG
>CAYODC010000241.1:0-3836 GCA_964402575.1 uncultured Verrucomicrobiota bacterium | reverse complement strand
CCACCACCACGTCGCCCGTCACCGCCCCCGCCGCCGGCTCCACCATCACCCGCACTTCGTCTACGCTCTGCGACAGGATCATCGCCTCCACGCCCGCCAGCTTCACGGTCGCGATATTGCCCCCATCGCCCAGATTGACGCCTTGGACAAGGATTTCGATTCCTCCCCCCACGTTCGCCACCCTTGGAACCACGTTGCTAATGAGCCCGCCCACGCTCCAGATGCTGAGACTCGACGCTGCGTTCCAACTTTCGTCGCCGGCCTGATAGGCCTGCACCCGCACCCACCCCCGGTTGGTAAACACGATGTTGGTCCCGGTCAGCAGGGCGACCGAAGGGGAGAGGTTGGAGAAGGTAACCGGCAACAAGCCGCTGGAGGCTTGCGCGCTGAGCGAAGCGGTGGCGCCCAGTTCGAACCGGGTGCCGTCGGCCGGAAGGAAGTTGAGGATGGTCTGGTTCCCCTTGCTGACCACCAACGTCCCCGTGGCCGAACCCTGATAGACCGCATCGTCGACCACCCCCGCGACCGCATAGCTCCCCACTCCGGTCGGCGCCGTCGGGAATCCGTCATAGGTAATCGCCACCGTCAATCCCCCGGGCACGGTGGTGGCGGTCGCAATTCGTGCGCTCCCGTCGTAGGATTGTTCAAGGTCGCCGAGAATGACCGTCGCCAGCCCCTTGCCAATCACCAGCGTGCCCGTGGCCGAGCCTTGCCAATTCACCTCATTCACCAACCCGGTCACCACGTAGCTGCCTACTTCCGCCGGTCCATTGGTGGAACCGTCGTAGGTGAAATCCACGATCAGCCCCGCCGGAACTGTCGTCGCCGTCGCGTGTCTCGGCGCGCCGTCATAGGCCTGCGCGAGATTCTCCAACACCACGGAAGCGTTCCCCTTGCCGATCGCCAGCGTCCCCGTGGCCGACCCTTGCCAGTTCGCCTCGTTCACCGTGCCCGTCACGACGTAGCTGCCCATCCCCACCGGGGCGTTCGTGCTCCCGTCGTAGGTGAACTCCACCGCCAACCCCGCCGGCACAGTCGTTGCCGTCGCTGGCTTCGCCGCGCCGTCGTAGGCCTGCGCGAGACTTCCAAGCACCACCGGCGCCGTCCCCTTCGCGATCGTCAGCGTGCCGGTATCCGCCCCCTGGTAGATCGCATCGTTGATCGTGCCCGTCACCGCGTAGCTTCCCACATCCGTCGGCGCCGTCCCGCTCCCGTCATACGTAAACTCCACCGCCAGCCCCGCCGGATCCGTCGTCGCCGTCGCCGATTTCGCCGCCCCGTCGTAGGTTTGCCCAAGGTTTCCCAGCGCCACCGTGGCCGTGGATTTGGCGACCGCAATCGAGTTTGTCGCCGCCGTCGGCAACCAGTTGGTATCCCCGGCCTGGGACGCCACCACGTTCACCGTGCCCGCTCCGGTAAAGCTCAGATTGGTTCCGCCGGTGATCGTTCCCGGCCCCGAGGCCACGGAAAACGCCACCGGCAGCCCGCTCGACGCCGTAGCCGCCAACCCCACGACATGGGTCGTCCATTGCCCCCCCGGATCCGGAAAATCGAGGGTCTGGGGCATCCGCGTGATCGTGAACGTGGTGGAAGCCGTTCCTCCGTACATGGGGTCGTTGACCGCAACCGCCAGCGCATAGCTGCCAATCGCCACCGGAAGATCGGAACTGCCGTTGTAGGTCACGTCGACCGTCAATCCCTCTGGCTCCGTCGTGATCGTGGCTCCATGGGGCAACCCATCATAGACATAACTCAAGTTGGTCATCGCAATCCCCGCATCCGGCTTCGTGACCGCGATGGAATTCGTGACGCAAGGCGCCATGTCGTAATACACGTTGCCCAGCTGCCAGGCCATCACCCGGACGGTTCCCTCCCCCGTGAAGCTCAGGTTCGTGGCGCCGCTGAGGCTGCCCGGACCGGAATATACGCTGAACATCACCGGTAATCCCGACGACGAGGTCCCCCGCAACCCCACTTGGTTCGTCGTGGTCTGCGCGCCCGGATGGGGAAACGAAATGGTCTGCGGCCGCCGGATCACGTTGAACGTGATCGGAATCCGAATGGGACTGTTCGTCGCCCCCGGAATCGTGATGACATTGGTTGCATAATAGATGC
This sequence comes from uncultured Verrucomicrobiota bacterium, assembly GCA_964402575.1. GTDB lineage: Bacteria > Verrucomicrobiota > Kiritimatiellia > CAIQIC01 > Lenti-01 > Lenti-01. The sequence goes on along the minus strand of CAYODC010000241.1, from coordinate 1,721 downwards.
CCGGATCAAACCCCGCCACCGACACCGACGCCGTGAACACCTGGCTCTGCTGCAGCGGGAGCGTCCCCGAAGTCGGTCCCCCCAGCGCCAGCCAGTTCGTGGATCCTGCCCCAAACGCCAGGCTCCGGGTATACGACATCCCGCTGCTGCCCACGCTCTGGACCGAAAACGTCTGCGCCCCGGGATTGCTCCCCTCGTAATAGGCGGTGAACGTCAAGGAAGTCGGATTCACGCGCGCCTCCGGCGGCGCCGTCAAATCGCTCTGGATCACGTCCAGCTGGACCGCCGCGCCGTTCCACGTGTTGTCCCACTCGTATTCCTGGATCGCGATCCAGATCGGCGTGCCCGCCGGAATGCCCAGCGCGCCGACGTTCACCACGTGGTTGCTCCACGGCGGGAACTGGTTGGTCCACGATCCCCGCGCAAAAACATTGGTTCGGGGCACGAAGGTGAAATTGGCCGGCGCGGGCCCGTTCGTGGACACGCGGAAATATACCGTGTCCGGAAAATTCGTGAAATTGAACCGCAGCCAGTAGCTCACCGTCGACGTCGCCGTCAACCCCGTCAACTGCGGCGAAATCAGCCATTGGTCGTTGTGATAGCCTTCGCTGGCACCTCCGCCCGTGGTCCACGAACAGTACGCGTTGTGCGTCCCCGCATACGCCGTCGCCGGCACCGAACTGGTCCCGTTGCCCCAGCCCGGCATCGGCATCACTCCGACGGGCAACTGGTACCACCCGCTCCCCCCCTGCAGATTGGTCTTGGTCCACCCCGGCGGCGGAACCCCGTATTCGAACGATTCCACCATGTCGCCCAGCGCCAGCATCGGCAACGCCGCCAGCCACCATCCCGCCAGGCATAGCCAACGGCCCCTTCTTCCCTTCCCACGCTGCCGTCCCGCGAACCGCTCCCCCGCATCGGTCCATCCTGACCTGGCCAGAACCCTCGCCGCATCCCTTGTGTTCATGTCGCCCGATTGCCTGGAATCGGGATCCTTTCGCCATCCGTCCACCCACACCGCACCTTGGATCATGGAGAACAACTTCTTCACGGCATGATCCGGAAACTGATTGTCGTCATCCTATCAACATGGCCTCGTCCTTGTAGAGAAATATTCGGGCCCAAACATCTTTTTAACAGTCAACGGGTTCCATAGAGATGCGCACGCCGGATCGAGACTCCTCTTCGTGCCTTCGTGAGAACCCGTCTTCGCCCTCCTCCTTCCCCTGATTGGGTTCGCTGGTATGGAGATCCGTTTGCCCGTTTTCAGGCCATTCGACGCTTCACCTTGTCCGCCCGACTTGATAGCCTCACGCACTCAAAGGGAAGTCCATGTCTTTCGATCCCGCCTACATCCTGTTCGCCTTGCCGGCGTTGGTGCTGTCGCTCGTGGCCACGGCGCTGACCAAGTCCCGCTTCGCCCGCTACTCCCAGGTCGAACCGTCCTCTGGCATGACCGGCGCCGGGGCCGCCCGCAGACTGCTCGACCGGCAGGGCCTGCACGACGTCGAGGTGGAGCAAACGCAGGGCTTCCTGTCCGACCACTATGATCCGTCCGCCCGGATCCTCCGGCTCTCGCCCGAGGTGTACGGCACCTCCTCCCTCTCCGCCGTCGGCGTGGCCTGCCACGAGGCCGGTCATGCGCTGCAGCACGCCACCGGCTACCCCTGGCTGGGATTCCGCAACGCCCTCGTGCCCGTCACCCAGATCGGCAGCTACCT
>CAYODC010000240.1:0-3839 GCA_964402575.1 uncultured Verrucomicrobiota bacterium | reverse complement strand
AGCCTTTTCTTTATCCCCGCTCGGTTCCTGTGGGACGGTAGTGATATTTTTCCACGGTGTGGAAAAAAGAGGGGCGGGAAGGGGGCGCCGAAGCCGGGCGTGCGGGTCAGCCGGGATGAAGGGGGAGCGGGGGGCGGGGCGGGAGGGTGTCGAGGCGGGTGCGAATTTGGGCGTAGGTCTGGGCGAGCCGGTCGCGGTCGTCGGGGTTGTTCAGGGCGGCGACGCCGCGCTCGAAGAGGGCCTGGGCGCGGTCGGGATCGCGGAGGTCCTCGATGGCGATGGCGACCATTTCGTGCCAGGGGCGGACTTCGCCGGGGAAGGCGTCGGCGATTTTCTGGTATTCGGCGAGGGCTTCCTCGGGGAGGCCCTTGGCGCGGCGGGACTGGGGGATGCCGTAGATGGGCTGGGGGCGGTCGTAGTAGGATTTGGACCAGAGGAAGCAGTCGAAGGCGGTGGCGATCAGGTTGGCGATGGGGACGGCGAGGACGATGGATGCGGCGAGAAGGAGGCCGAAGCCGATGAGCGCGCCGGCGGGTCCGGCGGAGAGGAGGATCGACGTGCCCAGCAGGATGAGAATGCCTGCGACGAAGAGGCGCCAAAGCAGGGAGAAGAGGAGCGCTTTCCATTCGGCATTCATGATGGTTTCGGGATTTTATCAGCGGGGCAAGCGCCAGACAATGTCGAAGGATCTGGATTTGCGGTTGTCCTCGGATTCCTCGGTTCCGTTGTCGTCCTTGAGGTTTTCGCCGAGGCTGTAGAGGAGGAAACCATCGCCGTCGGGGCGGTAGACGAGAGGTTGGCCGGTGAAAGGGTCGAGGGGAATTTCGGGGAGGAAGGCGGGATCGATTTCGGCGAGGGCGGTGGGGTAGGCGCCGTGGGCGAGCTTGTGGCGGAGGAGGGCGAGAGCGGTTTGGGCGACTTGGACGTGAGCCTGGGCGGCGGCCATCGTTTTGCGATACGGAGGGACGATGGAGATCGCGACTTGGGCCATAAAACTGTACCAGGGGAGGCCGCTGGTTTTCGGGTCGAAAATGTTTTTGACGGGAGCGGGATGCTCCCAATAGGGGCGGGCCGTTTCCCGGGCCATCCGGTTCATTTCGCGAAGGTACACGGCGTGATTGGCGCGGATGACGGGGAGGCAACCGTAGAGGGCAAACATGCGCCAGGTGCGCCAATCGGAATCGGCCGGAGGCGGTCCCATGGTTTCCTTCTTGATCAGGCCGTTTTCGGCAAAAAACAATCGTTCGCCGTCTTGCGCCAGAAGGAAATGGTCGCGGATGTCTTCCGGCGAAGGGAGGAGGTTGGACAGGTCGGCGAGGGTGTCATCGTTGACCGTTGTCCGGGTCAGGATTTCCTGCAGGGCGCGGAGGGAGACGGCCACCTGTTGATTGCGGTAAACAGAGCTGAAGATAAACGGTTCGGTTCGGAGGGCATTGGCGTTTTGAAGAGCGGAGTGGAGGGTTCGGAGAGCGTCGTTGCCGTTGCCTTGGCGGGCTTCGTGGACGGCCCGGGCCGTAAGGAGATAGTTCAGCATGAGAAGCTTGTGCTGGTGGGGCAGGGAAATATCCAGTCCCATGTCATATTGCAGAGCGAAACGGCATTGCGGCCGGTCGGCCGCCCGTTCCATCAAGGCCAGGGCGCGTCGAACGACATCGTTTTCCAGCAGCATGTCCATGTCTGCGGGCGAAGCCGACGCGGTTTCCATGAAATCGCGACTGATCCGATAGGCGGCGCCCAGGAGGATGGTTCCATCCCATTCCTCGGATTCCATCAGGGCGATGGCGCTTTCGTAGAGGGGGGCGGCGTTGTCGTCGATGGGCACTTCCGGGGGGATGAGGCTTTTGGCATCCATGGGGCGGCCGGCGTCGCGGAGGGCGGCGTAGGCGTTGCGGAGGGTGATCCAGGAGGCGATGGAGAGGCCGACGTGGGCAAGCAGAACCGAGAGGGCGAGGGCGATGCCGGCACGAAGGATGACGCGAGAGGCGGGTTTCATTTGAGTTCTCCGGATATGGTGAAGGGTCAATGGGACATGCGCCAGACGATGTCGAAGGCCTTGGATTTATTGTTGTCCGTGGATTCTTCGGTGCCGCCGTCGTCGGCGAGGTTTTCGCCGAGGCTGTAGAGGAGGAAGCCGTCGCCGTCGGGGCGGTAGACGAGGGGTTGGCCGGTGAAGGGGTCGAGGGGGATTTTGGGGAGGAAGGCGGAATCGATTTCGGCGAGGGAGGCGGGGTAGGAACCGAGGGCCGCCTTGTGGCGGAGGAGGGCGAGGCCGATTTGGGTGATGCGGGCGTGGGCACGTAGCTTCAGCGTGGAAACGCGGGCGCGGAAATAGGAGGGGGCAAACGAATGAAGGACGCCGCCATACCAGCGGTTTTGCATGCTCGGATTAGATTCGGGCGCCGAGGGGGATACTTCCAAGGGGAGGGACAAGTTGTCGATGGATTGCTTCAACACGCGCAGATAGGCGGCGTGTTGGAATTGGCGGGAGGGTCGATAGGAGATGAGCCAGGCCAGGTGGCGGGGTTTCAGGTCGGGACCGCCGACGTCCAGCATGGTTTGGATCAAGCGCTGGGCGTTGTTTTGATCGAACAACCATTCGCCGAAGTAGAGGCGCTCGCCGTTGAAGCCCAGCAGAATGGGTTGCAGATCGTCCGCGGCGGCGATCAGCGGGGTCAGGCGCGCAGTGGTTTCGTCATCCGGGGGAAAGGATTCGGCGATCTTTCGCACCGATATCAAAGCGGACTGGCACAAAGAGAATCGGACTAGGGCGCTGATGAGGACGGGTTCGTCGCGGAGCGCATTGGCGATGCGCAAGGACAGATCAACAGATTGCCAGGCGGCTTTCTCTTCGCCGCGCCGCGATTCCAGCAGAATCTTGGGCCACAGGATTCGGCCGGCGCTCAACAGTCCATTGACGTGTGGGAAGAGCATCAAGGCCCCCTGGTCGTAGGGAAGATCGAAGTTGCAGCGGGGGCGGGCCGCGGCCTGTTGGATCAGGTTGAACGCTTGGACGACGGTTTCGTTGGCGAGGGCTTGCTCGAAGGCGAGGCGCTTGTCTTCTGAATCCGGATCCATGGAGAATTCGCGGCCGGCATCGGCCACGAAAAATGTCAGTTTTTTGCCGGCGATGGTTTCAGAATTGAGCAGGGCGAAGGCGCTTTGGTAGAGGGGCGCGGCGTTCTCGGAAGGGGGGACCTCTTTTGGGATGATTTCCTCCAGGGTCATGGGATGGCCGGCGGCGCGGAGTTCTTCGCGGGCGTTGCGGAGGGCGAGGCCGGAGGCGATCAGCAGAACGGTGTGGAGCACCAGCAGGACGGCTGCGAGGCCGGCGAAAATTTTAACAAGGCGGAGGGTCCAGGTTTTCATGGGGGGGATTCCGTGGTTCAGCAGCAAGACGCAACCAAGATGTCGTTTTGTCTATTCCGGCGGGTTTGTCCGTTGGCGGGGGGCTTTGGCGAAGGCGCGGGAGCGCGGTCCATCAGTTCGCGCATCTGGTTTTGGCGCGACTGCAGGGCGGCGCGGGTGGCGCGGGGATCGGTCTGACCGCCGCGGGAGTGGACGTACAAGGGGGTGGGGAGTCCGGCCATTTCCACCGAGAACCACGGGGAGGCCGGGGCCGGCGGGACGGTAGCAACGGCCCCAGGTGCGGTCAGGTGCTGATTGGCCCAGTTGCCGGCGGCGAGGAGAATGAGGGCGGCGGCGACGGCCTGGAGCGGGCGGCGGAACTGCTTCCAGGCGGAAACGGGGACGGGGCGTTGCCATTCATTTCGGGCGGAGGCGAGGATGCGCGCGCGGAGCTGCTGCAGACGTACGGCGACTGGTTCGGCGAGCGCTGGTGG
>CAYODC010000239.1:0-3844 GCA_964402575.1 uncultured Verrucomicrobiota bacterium | reverse complement strand
CATACCAGTTATTGCAATAACTGAAGTTCACTTATTGCAATAACTGAACTAACCGTACCCCGCCAAGAACACCCCCCCGCCTATGAATCCTGCTCGCGTCATCGCCATCGCCAGCGGCAAGGGCGGCACCGGAAAAACCACCGTGGCCGTCCATCTCGCCACCTGCCTCGCAGCACAACACCTGCCCGTCCACTATCTTGATTGCGACGTCGAGGAGCCCAACGGCCACCTGTTTCTCAAGCCTGTCATCGATTCGTCGGAGTCGGTTGGCATCCCCGTGCCCGTCGTCGATGATACCCGCTGCACCTCCTGCGGCAAATGCGCGAAGGCCTGCGAGTTCAACGCCATCGCCATGCTCAGGAAACCCCTGGTCTTCCCCGAACTGTGCCACGGTTGCGGGGCCTGCGCGCTGGCCTGCCCCGTCCACGCCATCCGCGAAGAACTCCGTCCCATCGGCGTCGTGGAATCCGGCCGCGCCGACGCCATCGTCTTCACCCAGGGCCGACTCAAGGTCGGCGAACCCATGTCTCCCCCCTTGATCCGGGCCGTGAAAGCCTGGCGAACCCCCGAAGCCATCGCCTTGCTGGATGCCCCGCCCGGCACGTCCTGCCCGGTCATCACCACCGTGCGCCACGCGGATTTCGTCGTGCTCGTCACCGAACCCACCCCCTTCGGCCTCCACGATCTCTCGCTGGCGGTCGATGCGCTCCGCCCCATGGGCCTCCCCCTCGGCGTCGTCATCAATCGCGCCGACGAGGACCGCCGCGTTCAGGATTGGTGCCAATCCCAATCCATTCCCCTTCTCGCCAAACTGCCCGACGACCGCCGCGTCGCCGAAACCTACGCCCGCGGCGAACTGCTCTTCGACCGCCTGCCGGAATGGCGCGGCTTCTTCGATAACCTCTGGGCACATATCCGGGAGCGGTCATGAAGGAACTCGTCATCATCAGCGGCAAGGGCGGCACCGGCAAAACCAGCCTGACCGCCTCGTTCGCCGCCCTCTCCCCCAACGCTGTCCTGGCCGATTGCGACGTGGACGCCGCCGACCTCCACCTCATCCTCGCCCCCGACATCCGCCGTCGCGAGGATTTCCGCAGCGGCCATGCCGCCGCCATCCGCGCCGAAAACTGTCTCGGCTGCGGCCGCTGCGCGGCCCTGTGCCGCTTCGAGGCCATCTCCCCCGCCACCCGCCCCGGCGATGGCGCGCGCGTGTTCGCGGTGGACCCCGGCTCCTGCGAAGGCTGCGGAGTCTGCGTATGGAATTGCCCCGCCCGCGCCATCGATTTTCCCGAACAAACCTGCGGACAGTGGTTCGTTTCCGACACCCGCCACGGGCCCATGGTCCACGCCCGCCTCGCCCCCGGCGCCGAAAACTCCGGCAAGCTCGTCAGCCTGGTCCGCGAACAGTCCCGCGCACTCGCCAAGGACGAAGCCCGCGACCTCGTGCTGGTCGACGGCCCCCCCGGCACCGGCTGCCCCGTCATCGCCGCGCTCACCGGCGCCCACGGCGTGCTCGTCGTGACCGAACCCTCCGTTTCCGGCGCTCATGACCTGGCCCGCGTGCTGGAATTGACCCGCCATTTCAAGATCCCCACGGCCGTCTGCATCAACAAGTGGGACATCCATCCAGACCAGGCCGACCGCATCGAGGCCGACGCCCGCGCCGCCGGCGCCACACCCGTCGGCCGCGTCCGCTACGACAAGACCGCCACCTCCGCCCAACGCCAGGGCCTCGCGGTTGTCGAGGCCGGCGCAAGCCCCCTCGCCGACGACATCCGCTCCGTCTGGCGCCAATGGATGGCATTTACCCGGGAGACCCCATGACCCCGTTCCGCATCACCGTCCTGGCCGACGACACGGTCGCCGCCCGCGCCGCCCGCGGCGAACACGGCCTCTGCTTCCACATCGAGTCGGGTGACCGGCGCATCCTCTTCGACACCGGCCAGGGTCTCGTGCTGGCCGACAACGCCCGCGCGCTCGGCATCGACCTCGGCGCCGTCGACACCCTCGTCTTCAGCCATGGCCACTACGACCACACCGGCGGCCTCCCGATCGTCCTCGCCGCCGCCCGCTCCCCCGTCACCGTCCATCTGCATCCCGCCGCCTTGGACGCCAAATACCACAAAACCCGCGCCATCGGCATACCCTCCGCCGCCCGCGTAGCGCTGGCCGGGCCCAATGTCCGCCTCGTTCCCTCCCGCGATCCCGGCGAAGTCGTCCCCGGCCTCTTCCGCACCGGCGAGATCCCCCGGCCCCACCCCGAGGAAGCCCCCGCGGAAGTCTTCCATCTCGACCCCGCCGGCCGCGAAATCGATCCCCTGCTCGACGACCAATCCCTCTACTTCGACACCCTGCGCGGAACGGTCGTCCTGCTTGGATGCGCCCACGCCGGGGTCATCCACATCCTCGAACACGTCCAATCCCTGACCCGCCAGCGGCCCATCCATGCCGTGATCGGCGGCATGCACCTGGGCGCCGCCTCCCCCGCGCGCCTCCAGTGGGTCATTGATCGCTTGCACTCCATCGCCCCCTCCCTGATCGTTCCCATGCATTGCACCGGTCCCCGGGCCACCGCCGCCCTCTGGAACGCCTTCCCAAACGCCTGCCGCCCCGGTGGCGCCGGCGCCATCTTCGAGTTCAACCCATAAGGAAAATCCCATGACCCAATCCCCTCGCCCCGATTGCGACAAATCCTCTTGCGGAACCTGCGGCTCCCGAGAAAGCTGCAGCGGCATCCCCCCCCCTCCGCCCCCGCCGAACACCGTCCCGGAAGACCAGAAGCTCCAACACCGCCTCGGAAAAATCCGCCGCAAAATCATGGTCATGTCCGGCAAGGGCGGCGTCGGCAAAAGCACCGTCGCCACCAATCTCGCCGTCCATCTCATGCTCGCCGGCCAGCGCACCGGCCTGCTCGACGTCGACATCCACGGCCCCAGCATCCCCGGCATGCTCCACCTGGAAAACGCCCGGGCCATCGGCGACGGCGAATCGCTCCTGCCCATGGAGTATTCCGACCTCAAGGTCATGTCCATCGGCTTCCTGCTCCAGAACGCCGACGATGCCGTCATCTGGCGCGGCCCCATGAAAATGACGGTCATCCGCCAGTTCCTCCAGGACGTGGCCTGGGGCGACCTTGACTGCCTCGTCGTGGACCTGCCCCCCGGCACCGGCGACGAACCCCTCTCCGTCTGCCAATTGGCCGCCCCCGTCGATGGCGCCATCATCGTCACCACCCCCCAGCAGGTCTCCACCTCCGACGTCCGCCGCTCCATCCGCTTCTGCCAAAAGCTGGACATCCCCGTCCTGGGCGTCGTCGAGAACATGAGCGGATTCGTCTGCCCCAAGTGCGGTGAAATCACCCACATCTTCAAAACCGGCGGCGGCGAGAAGATGGCCGCCGAAATGAAGGTGCCCTTCTTCGGCCGCGTCCCGCTCGATCCCCGCATCGGACTCGCCAGCGACGACGGCGTCCCCTTCATCTGCAACCAGCCCGCCGCCGAATCCCTCCAAACCTTCGACCGCATCGCGGCGGCCATCCAATCCCTGTAGGAACAAGAAACCCCAAGGAGATCATCCCATGAAAATCGCCATTCCCATCGTCGATGGACAGCTCTGCCTGCACTTCGGCCACTGCGCCCACTTCGCGCTCGTCGATGTCGACGATTCCAGCAAGGCCATCGGCCCGACCCGCCTCGTCGAGCCCCCGCCCCACGAGCCCGGCGTCCTTCCCAAATGGCTCCACGAACAGGGCACCACCGTCATCCTCGCCGGCGGCATGGGCTCCCGCGCTCAGCAGCTCTTCCAGCAAAACGGCATCCAGGTCGTCGTCGGCTGCCCCTCCGAG
>CAYODC010000238.1:3328-3863 GCA_964402575.1 uncultured Verrucomicrobiota bacterium | reverse complement strand
CGCAGCGCCGGCGCCGGGCCGCGTGGCGAGATCCTCGCCCCGTTCGGCGATGCGGTGATGTTCGACTATCCCGGCTATGGCGACACCGCCGGGCTGGATACCTTCGCCAACTTCCGCGCCGACGAGGCCGCTTTCGCCCACCGCGTCTTCACCGAGCTCTACCTCCGCACCCGCGCCTCCGCCGCCCACGAAGCCGACCTCCTCGCCTTCCTCGCCGACTACGAACGGATGGTCGCCGGCTCCGACGCCCCCGTCCCCTCCACCCGGAAATTCATCGACCGCGCCCTCGCCCTCCGCGCCTCGGGCGCCGACCACCCCCTCCTCGCCTATTGCCTCGGCGCCCTGCACCGCGAACTCGCCTCTCCCGATGGCTACGAGGAATCCCAACACGAAACGCGCGCCGCCTTCACCGCCTGATGGGTGCTTCGGCCCGGACGGAACCCGTAGCTGTGCTCCGAGAACGTGGGGTCGAAGATCGGACACAAAACCTGGTGCAGCGCCTGCTGGATCAGGCGATCCAGCACCGTCGGGATGC
>CAYODC010000238.1:0-3318 GCA_964402575.1 uncultured Verrucomicrobiota bacterium | reverse complement strand
TCTCCTCCCCCCCCTTCCAGTCCTCCTGGCGCCGCTACGGCTGCGCCATGCGCATGATCTGGAACCTCAGCGATTCCCTCCAGATCAACGCCAATCCGTCCTGGCACGCCCAACTCTCCCACGACGCCCTCGCCGCCCTTCAGGACTCCCTCTGCGACGCCACCTTCTCCAACATCAGCCTCCGCATCCCCCTGCGCGAACTCGCAAGAGCCCTCGACAACGACCTCGACACCCGCATCCCCCTCGAGGACTACCGGACCGCCCTCCTCGCCGTCTCCAACCGCATCCCCGCCGCCCTCCTCCACTTTACCCTCGCCTGGTGCGATGAACGCGCCGCCTGGAAAAGCAACTCCCGCCGCCCCCCCCAACCGGGCGCCCCCCCGAAAATCCCCTTCCGCCAATCCATGTCCAACGCCTACGAACACGCCCTCCTCGCCTGGCAAGACGCCCCCACCCCCGAAGTCGCCACCCTCCTGATCAAAATCGCCAAGAATGGCTTCGGCCCCCCGAACGCCTGCCGCCTCTGGTTCGACCGCGCCGTCGAACGCCAACTCAACCACATGCCGGCCTATCGCGCCTTCCTCGTCACCCTCCTGCCCATGTGGGGCGGTAGCCAACGCCTCATGCTCGACTTCGGCGAGGAATGCCTCGCCACCCGCCGCTTCGACACCTTCGTGCCCGACTTCTATTCCGAAGTCGTCAAGTCCATCTCCATGGATTCCGACAACCGCCTCGCCATCTTCCGCCGCCCCACCGTCTGCGCCAACTGGGTCGCCCTCTTCGACCACTACCAGGCCGCCGACCCTGACAACCCCCGCACCCGCGACAACCGCCGGACCCTCCAGGCCATCGCCCTCTGGGGCGCCGGACGCCCCGCCGAAGCCGCCGAACGCCTCAAGCCCCTGAACGGAATCCCGACCGGCCAGCCCCTCCAATGGTTCCGCATTCATCCCCCTTTCATGCGCGGCGAACTAGCCCTCCTCGCCGGGCCCCGCCGCGACGCCTTCCTCGACGCCCTCGCCCTTTCCCGCGCCGGCCGCCATGCGCAGGCCTGCGACCTCCTGGAACCCCTCCGGCAAAGCCCCGGCGTGGACGACATCGAGCGCTATCGCCTCGAAGAGGCCTTCCTCCTCGAACGTATCCGCGCCGACCTCCCCTCCGCCCAACCCGTCCCCCTCTTGCCGGCCTACGACTTGGCCGGCTGGCACCCCCTCAACGGCCCCTGGTTCCTCCGCAAAGATGGCGCCCTCCACTGCCCCGGCCGCTCCCTCGACCGCTCCAAGATCACCCTCAAGACCCCCTTGGGCCTCCCCTTGGAAATCACCGGCGAAATCGAACTCAAAGGCCCCCGCGACTCCGGCGTGCTCTTCCTCGACAAACTCCGCCCCGAAGACTCGGCCCTCGGCGTCTATCTCCGCTTCTCCCGCGGCGCCCAAACCGTCGGCCTCTGCCCCGGCCACTACCTTGGCGCCACCTTCCCCGCCCGCCTCCGCCCCCGCAACTCCTTCCGCATCCTCGTCGATGCCCACCGCGCCACCCTCGAAGTCAACGGCCAAACCCTCGCCCGCGACTGGATGATCCCCGACAACCTCACCCTCGATGACAACGTCACCGTCGGCCTCAAGAACATCCGGAATTTCTCCGTCCGAAACCTCGTCGCCCGAAAGCCCTCCCCCGCCGCCTCCGGCTCCGCCGCTCCGGTTCCTTCTTGTCCTCCGCCCCCGGATTCCCCACCATAGCCGGCATGAACCATCATCTGACCCCCGACATCCCCGCCCCCGCCGGCATGGCCTGCCGCCTCTGCGGAAGCCACGAACTCCTCCTGGACTACACCCAGGGCAACCACGATGAATTCCGCTTCTACCGTTGCCCCCGCTGCCAACTCGTCAACTACGACATTTCCGCTGGCCTCGATCAGGAAAAATACGAACGAGTCCACCCCGACCCCCTCGCCGCCTCCCACCCCCAAAACCGCGCCCAAACGGAAACCTTCCGCTTCCTCTCCCGCCATCTCTCCCCCCCCGGACGCCTGCTCGAAATCGGCTGCGGCAACGGCCGTCTCCTCCACCTCGCGCAACAAGGCGGCTGGACGGTCTCCGGCATCGAACTCTCCCCCGCCCTGGCCAGCTCCGTGACTTCTCAACTGGGCATCCCCGTCGAGGTCGCCAACATCCTGGAACCCGGCCTCTCCGACCGCCTCGGCCCCGGCCGGTTCGACGTGATCGTCCTGCGCCACGTCTTGGAACACCTCCCCGACCCCCACGCCGCCATGGCCCTGTTCCACGCCTTGCTGGTCCCCAACGGCCACGTCGTGCTGGAATTCCCCAACATCGATGGCCTCACCCTCCGCTGGAAACGCCTGCTGCGCCGCTCGGGCATCTCCCGCAAATCCTACCGCCCCGGCTACCACCCCGGCCATTGCAACGAGTATGGCCGGGAATCCTTCGGATTCCTCGCCCGCCGCCACCAATTCGATGTCCGCATCTGGCAAACCTACTCCCACCACCCCTTGACCAACTGGCTCGTCAACCGCTGGCCCTTCGGCATCAAGGCCCGCACCATCCTCCGCGCCACCTCGCCTGTTCCCTTTTCCTCGCCCCTGTGCTAGGGTCCTGCCCCATGAATCCGTGGACCCGCTTCATTGGCGCCTGCTGCGCCCTGCTTGTCACCCAGGAGTTCGCCATGCCCCAAGATCCCGTCGATGTCTTGAAAACCGCCAACCAGGGCGTCCAGCGCCTCGTGCTCGACAACGGCATGACCGTCCTGCTCAAGGAAGACCGCAGCGCCCCCCTCGTCGCCATCCAGTTCTGGGTCGGCGCCGGCTCCATCCACGAAGACGAACACCTCGGCGGAGGCCTCTCCCACTACCTCGAACACATGATCTTCAAGGGCACCGCCTCCCGCGGCCCCGGCCAGATCTCCAAGGAAATCGCCGACGCCGGCGGCGAAATCAACGCCTATACCTCCAACGACCGCACCGTCTTCCACGCCACCATGCCCGCCGACCGCTGGCGCGTCGGCCTCGATGTCCTCGCCGACGCCGTCTTCCACCCCTCCTTCCCCGAAGACGAATGGGAACGCGAACGCGAAGTCATCCTCCGCGAATGGGACATGGGCGAGGACGACCCCGGCCGCGTCATGAACCGCCTCATCTGGGAAACCGCCTTCCGCCAGCACCCCTACCGCATCCCCATCATCGGCTGGCGCGACATCCTCACCACCATGAACCGCACCCACCTCGTCGAATACCACCGCCGCCACTACTCCCCCGACAACATGATCCTCTCCGTCGCCGGCGACCTCCCCCTCGACGAGATG
>CAYODC010000237.1:0-3864 GCA_964402575.1 uncultured Verrucomicrobiota bacterium | reverse complement strand
CCGAGGCCTACAACCTCATCGAGGAATGCATGCTCGCCGCCAACCAGGCCGTCGCCCGCAAGATCTTCGAGGCCCGCGTCCCCGGCATCTACCGCGTCCATGACGAACCTTCCGACGAACAATGGACCCGCATGGCCAACGAACTCCGCGCCCTCGGCCACCGCCCCCCCCCGCCCGGCATGGAGGGCCTCAACCGCATCGCCCGCGCCGTCGCCGGAAAACCCGACCAGTACATGGTCACCCTCACCCTCCTGCGCAGCATGAAACGCGCCGTCTACGAAGCCGATTCCCGCCCCCACTTCGGCCTCGGCTTCGACCACTACGCCCATTTCACCTCCCCCATCCGCCGCTACCCCGACCTCGTCCTCCATCGCATCCTCGTCGCCATCGAGGAAAACCGCCCCCTGCCCGCCTATTCCCGCGCCGAAATCGAAAAACTCGCCATCCATTGCTCCGAAACCGAACGCGAAGCCGCCGACCTCGAATCCCAATCCATCCAGGTCAAGCGCATCCGCTACTACGCCGGCCTCCTCGAAAAAGGCGATACCGGCCCCTTCGCCGGCACCATCATCTCCCTCAATCCAAAGGGCCTCATCGTCGAACTCGCCGATACCCTCCAGCAGGGCATGCTGCCCTACTCCGCCCTCGGCGGCGACTACTACGCCCTCGCCCCCGACGGCTACTCCGCCGCCCCCCGCAAGGGCACCCCCTTCCGCCTCGGCCAGTCCATCCACGTCGGCCTCGCCGCCGTCGATGAACACCAGCTCCGTGGCGATTTCTTCCTCCCCGGAACTCCCCGCCGCAACCCCGCCCCCTCCCCCCGGAAAGCCCATGCCCCGACCCCGGCGCGCCCCCGCGATTCCGGACGGAACTGGAAACGAGAGGAACCTTCCCCGCGCAGCCCGCTGGCGGGCCATCGGCAGGCTAGCCATCCCCCCCAGGCACCGGCCCCGTCTCCCCAACAAAAATGTTCGAATCCTTCCCGCGCCCCCGCCCATAAAACCATTGACAAAAACCCCAATAAAGCCCGAAATTCATCGGCATACGGTGTGAAACAGTCCGTTCATAAAAGGAGACCCCGATAACATGAAGAAGATTATTGCCCTTTCGATCCTCGCGGCCTTCGCCGCCCTCCCCTTGGCCGCCTCGGCCGCGGAAGGCTCCATCTACGCCGACATCCTTTCCGCCTACGTCTTCAACGGACAAGTCGGCAACGACGAACCCGTCTTCCAGCCCGGCCTCGATGTCGGCGGCCCCTTCGGCTTTGGCTACTCCCTCTGGGCCAACATGAGCCTCACCGATGCCGATTCCTCCTGGGATCCCAATACCAAGGGCGAGTGGAACGAAATCGACCTCGGCCTCAACTGGACCCTCCCCTGGGAAGGCCCCGTCAGCCTCACCCTCGGCGGCACCTACTACGTCTATCCCCAGGCCACCAGCGCCCTCGAGGAAAACGACGACGGCACCATCACGGCCGATGAAGCCCCCGCCGACGGCGCCTACGAGGTCTATGCCAAGGTCGCCGCCACCGACCTCCTCCTGTCCCCCTCCATCAAGTTCTGCCACGACATGGACAACTCCGATGACTGGATCGCCCTCTTCGGCATCGGCCACAGCTTCGAGATCATGGACGCCCTCTCCCTCGACCTCGGCGCCACCCTCGGCTTCGCCGGCGAATACTACGTCGATAGCAACTATGGCTCCGACGCCGGCTCCGCCCTGTCCCATGTCCAGCTCGACGCCGCCCTCAACTACGCCCTCTCCGAAACCCTCTCCGTCGGCGTCAAGGGCTCCTTCAGCTCCATCCTCGACAGCGACATGCGCGATGACATCAAGGACGGCGATGTCTATCCCGAAGTCGACTACTTCTCCGGCGGCGTCAACGTCAGCTACTCGTTCTGATCGACATCCCCATCAGGATGATCCCCAGCCCCGCGCCCCGCGCGGGGCTCTTTATTTCCACACCCCCGCGCACACCTTCCCGCACGTCCGGCACCGCCCCTCCGCGTCCATTCCCGTCCGCACCGACCGGAACCCCTCTCGCTCGATCAGCCGCGCCCCGCAGTCCGGGCAAATCGTCGCCGTCCCCTCCTCCTCGCCCCGCACATTTCCCAGATAGACGTGCCGCAGCCCGTTTTCCCGCGCCCGCTCCCGCGCCCGCCGCAGCGTCCCCACCGGCGTCGCCCCCGTTCCCCGCATCTCCCCGTCCGGATGGAACGCGCTGAAATGCAACGGCGTGTCCTCCCCCAAGTGCTCCGCCACCCACCCCGTCAACTTGTCGATCTCCTCCTCCGAGTCGTTCTCCCCCGGAATCAGCAGCGTCGTCACCTCCAGCCAGCAGTCCGTCTCCCGCCGGATGTACTCCAGCGTCTCCAGCACCGGCCCCAGCCGCGCCCAGCACAGTTCCCGATAAAAATCCTCCCGGAACGACTTTAAATCCACGTTCGCCCCGTCCATCTTCCCGAAAAATTCCTTCCGCGGCTCCGGCGCAATGTAGCCCGCCGTCACCGCCACCATCCGGATTCCCTCCGCATGGCACGCCTCCGCGATATCCATCGCGTATTCCGCCCACACGATCGGCTCGTTGTACGTCGCCGCCACCGAGGGAATCCCCCGCGCTTTCGCCGCCCGCGCCACCTCCTCCGGCGTCACTGTCTCCCCGCGCTCTTCCCTCGCCCCCCCCGGATGGCTCAACTCCCAGTTCTGGCAAAACCGGCACGACAAGTTGCACCCCAGCGTCCCCAGCGAAAGAATCTCGGTCCCCGGCAGGAAATGGTTCAACGGCTTCTTCTCGATCGGATCCACACACATCGCCACCGGCGCCCCCCACGTCTCCGCCATCAACACCCCGCCCCGGTTCACGCGCCCATGACACCGCCCCCGCCCCCCATCCAGAATCCGGCACCGATGCGGGCACAACCCGCACACCACCGCGCCGTCTTCCGCCCCCTCCCAGTAAAGCGCCGTCTTCATGGCTCCGCCCCCTTCTTGGCCAACGCCTGCGCCACCGCCTCCCACACCAGCGTCGCGCACCGGATCCGCGCCGGATACTTCTCGATCCCGTTGAACGCCTGGAAATCCCCCCACTCCTCCTCGAATCCCCGCTTCCCCAGCCGGTCGCGGAACGCCGCCGAGATCGTCGCAATCTCCTCCCGCGTCTTTCCCTCCAGCCGCCGCGCCGCCATCGAGGCCGAGGCCGTGCTCACCGCACAGCCATGCAGTTCATGCGTCAGCTTCTCCAGCGCTCCCTCCGGCGTCCACGTCAGCTTGATGCGGATCTCGTCCCCGCATGCCGCGTTGACCGCCTCCGCGTCCTCCTGTCCGCTCGGCACCCGCCCCGCCCCATGCGGCGCCTTCGCATGCGCCAGCAGCTTCGCCTGATAGATGTCGTTCATGTGAACAGCTCCTGCGCCGCCTTCACCCCCTCCACCAGTCGCCGCACCTCGTCCTCCGTGTTGTACGGCGCGAAACTCGCCCGCACCGCCGACTCGATCCCCAGCCGCCTCATCAACGGCTGCGCGCACATGTGCCCCGCCCGCACCGCCACCCCCCGCCCGTCCAGCACCTGCGCCACGTCGTGCGCATGCACTCCCGCCACGCTGAAACTCACCAGCGAAATCCGCCCCTCCGCCGGTCCCCAAACCGTCACCCCCGGCAGCGTCGCCAGTTCTGCCGCCGCCCTCCGCGCCAGCCCCGCCACATGCTCATGCGCCGCCTTCGGCAACGCCTTCAGCCATCCGATCGCCGCTTCCAGCCCCACCGCCCCCGCCGCATTCGCCGTCCCCCCCTCGAACCGGTGCGGCACCTCCGTCCACGTCGCCGATTGTTCCTCCACCCGCCCCACCATCTCCCCCCCGAAGATCA
>CAYODC010000236.1:0-3884 GCA_964402575.1 uncultured Verrucomicrobiota bacterium | reverse complement strand
CCAATTTCTCTTCCTGCCCGAAAAGAAACTCGGCGTGGCCGTCGTCGCCAGCTCCTCCAGCGGCATCCCCATGTCCATCGACGCCCTCGCCCTCCAGCACGCCCTCCTCGAACGCGACGGCATCCCCATCCCCACCAACGCCCTCGCCTGGCCCACCAACCTTGCCGCCATCTCGCAGGCCGAACTCGACGCCCTCGCCGGCACCTACGTCGGCAGCGCCAACTACGATCTCGTCGAATCCAATACCAACTCCCTCTCCCTCACCTACCGCCGGGACGTCCCCGATGACGGCCTCGTTCTCCAAAACCTCCGCCTCCGCTCCGACGGCTGGTTTCTCTCCGACGACACCCCCGACCACGCCATCGCCTTCACCAACGTCCTCGGACGCGACCTCGTCCTCCACCGCCAAAACCACGGCACCTACGAAACCCCGTCCATCCTCGCCGAACGCTTCGACCCTCTCCCCCTCCCCGCCGCCTGGTCCAACCGACTCGGCCAAACCTGGATCGCCCGCAATGCCCCCGCCGACGACTACATGCGCCTGCTCGGCGTCGCCCCTACCCTCGAATTCATCTTCGAAGACGATCTCCTCCGCGTCACAACCGGCGGGGCCGTCGCCGACCGCGTCCTCCATCCCGACAGCGACGTCCTCGCCTGGATCCCCGGCCTCGTCAACCGCGGCGACTCCGCCGTCCAGATCGTCGATGTCGGCGGCATCGAACACGTCCTCTACGCGGGCTACCTTTTCGGCCCCGCCCCCGCCGAACTCCCCCTCGCCCACTCCATTTCCAACACCATCGCCAACGAACGATTCGCCGACTGGTATCAAATCCAGCCCGCCGCCCCCCCCACCCCCGTCGGCGGCGTGAGCGACGTCTTCTATCAACTCTCTCTCTCCGCCGCCCCTTCCAACTTCCTCCTCCGCGTCTACGAAGCCGACGGCGTCACCCCCGTCACCGAACGCACCGGCAACGGCACACTCGACTTCGTCTCCGGCGCCGCCCCCCTCGTCCTCTCCGTCCAGCCCGGCTCCGACGGCCCCCAGACCGGCGCCTACCAAATCGACTTCTCCATCCCCCTGGTCGTGCGCGAACTTGTTCGCGACGGCGACACCTATTCCATGACCTGGCAAGGCCCCACCGGCGCCGTCGTCTCCGTCGATGCCGCCCCTTTCCTCGCCCCCTACGACACCTTTGTCCC
The DNA here is from genome assembly GCA_964402575.1 of uncultured Verrucomicrobiota bacterium. Classification (GTDB taxonomy): domain Bacteria; phylum Verrucomicrobiota; class Kiritimatiellia; order CAIQIC01; family Lenti-01; genus Lenti-01. The sequence continues at coordinate 2,684 of CAYODC010000236.1, read as the reverse complement.
CATCGTCGAAAACCTCGCCGCCACCAACCTCCTCCTGCAGGAAACCTTCCCCGCCAGACCCGATCCCGAACGGTTCTTCCGCATCATCGAACAAGAACAGCCCACCAACCGCCTCGGCCAGGTCCTGCTGATTTCGGACATCCACCTCAGCCCGTTCGTCGATGCCGCCATCCTGCCTGATCTCGTCGCGCAACCCGTCTCCCAATGGGACGCCCTGTTCGCCGTCGCCACCAACGGCCTCTTCACCCGCGATGCCTCCGGATGGAAAACCACCTCGCCCCTCCTGCTCGAATCCGCCCTTCTCAACGCCAAGGCCGCCGTCCCGAATCCCGACGCCGTCCTCTACGCCGGTGACTTCATCGAGTACGAAATTCTCCAGACCTATACCAACCTCGTTCCCGGCGGCACCCCCGCAGAGGGCCAAACCCTGGTCCTCAAAACCGCCCAGTACGTCCACGGAAAACTCCGCGACGCCTTCCCCGACGCCCCCGTCTTCTTCACCCTCGGCAACAACGATACCTATCTCGCCGACTACGACATCGAGGAATCCGGCGACGCCTTCTATGCCGACACCGCCGCCACTTTCTATTCCGGCGCCCTCACCAACCTCATCGCCTACGACGCCTTCGCCGCCACCTACACCAACGCCGGCAGCTACGCCGCCCCCTTCGGCCCTGGCCGCGTCGTCTCCCTCCAGACCGCCTACCTCTCCGCCAACTACCCGCGCGGAACCGGGTCCGGCTGGGCCCAGCTCGAACACCTCGAACTCGAACTCCAATCCGCCGAAGCCGCCGGCCGCCCGGTCTGGATCCTCCTGCACATCCCCCCCGGCATCAATCCCTACTCCACCTGGCAGCAGCAGCAGGCCGGCGACCCCAGCGCTGCCGCCAGCGACTGGCAGGAGCCCTTCCTCGAAACCTTCTGCCAAATCATCGCCGCCCATTCCAACACGGTCGCCGGCCTCGTCGGCGGCCACTACCACAACCGCAGTTGGCAACTCATCGCCGACCCCGCCACCACCAACACTGTTGCCGCCATGCAAATCGCCAACGGCATCCTCTACAACCACGGCAACAACCCCGGCTTCACCGTCCTCGCCTACGACCGCGAAACCCTCGCCTTCGTCGCCGAAGCCACCTACAGCCTCGATGTTGCATCCTACGAAGGCTCCCTCGATCCCGATGTCCCCTGGTCCATCCGCTTCTCCCAAAACCAGGGCTACGGCATCCCCGACCTTTCCGTCACCTCCCTCGAAAACGCCTGGTCCTCCATGGCCGATTTCGACTCCCCTCCCGCCCGGCACTTCAACGCTGAATACTCCGGCGACCGCGCCCCCTTCGCCATGTCCGCCTCCAACTGGCCCGTCTACCGCAACGCCATCCGCTACACCACCCCCACCCAGTTCCGCAACGCCCCGTAACTCCACCTCAACCCGAAAAGGACCGTCATGTATACGCTGTTCTTCCTCCTCGCCGTTGTTCTCGCGTCCCTTCACCTGCTTCTTTCCAAACCTCCGCGCACCCCCCTCCGGATCACCGAGCTGCTCCTGGTCTACCTGCTCGTCTTCTCCTGCGGCATCGGCGGCCTCTACGCCTTCATGGGCCACGTCTTCGCCTCCGACGCCGTGGCCCAATCCATCGGCTGGCCCGTCGGCAGCCCCTTCCAGCTCGAAGTCGGCGCCACCAACCTCGCCTTCGGCGTCCTCGGCATCCTGTGCCTCTTCTTCCGGGGCCTCTTCCCCCTCGCCACCACCATCGGCTATTCCATCTTCCTGCTCGGCGCCGCCTGCGTCCATCTCCACGACATTCACGTCCGCGGCAACCTCGCCGAATTCAACTCGGGAGCCTTCCTCTACATCCAGGACTTCTTCGTGCCTCTCTTCCTCCTCGGCCTCGCCGTCCTCTACACCCTGGAATGCAAGAAGGCCGAACGGACCCAATCCAAACCCGCAGCGGCCTGAACCCTTCTCCCGATCCATCCGAGCCCCGAGGAAGCCGCCCGGCTCGGCAAGATGCCTCGACCCACCTTGGCCGGTCGGTTGCCTGGAAGGTAGGGCGAACCCTCCGGGTGAGCCGCGGGTCTATCCGCATGTACTTAGTCGTTACTGAAAAAGCCTGTTTTTACCGAAGGGCGGATCAGGCGGCTTGGGGCATGGGATTCAGAGCGCAACGGAAGCGGCTGATGAATAGGCGCAAAAGAAGGGCGAGGCCCTTCAGCAGCTTTCTGAAGTTGTAGGCGGCTGCCGCCAGGATCGCGTTGATCTTGTCCCCTTCCGTTCCCTTGAGCCGGTTGCGATTGCCCCGGCAATCCGATTTGACGTGCCCGATGACGGGCTCAATGGCGCTGCGCCGCTTCCACCACTTTTTCAACGCACCTGGGAGACATTTCCGGAACCGGTTGACGACCTGAATATCGCATGGTCCCTCATATCCGGATTTCCTGTAGCCCAGATCGCAGCAAGCCATTTCGGGAAGCGTTTCCATCAGGCGACCGGCCTGTTCCAGAGATTCCTGCAGCGTGTGCCCGTCGTACGGATTTCCGGGGAAGGCTTTCGCCCCACGATCCAGTTGCCCTTCGACGTGCTGACCAGACCGACCTTTACTCCGAACTCGTATTGCTTGTGGACCTTCCCCTTGGCGATGCACTCCACTTCGGGCGCGTGCAGCGCGTAGAGCTTGTCGGTG
>CAYODC010000235.1:0-3896 GCA_964402575.1 uncultured Verrucomicrobiota bacterium | reverse complement strand
AAGAATGATGCACGCGGAGACAAAACATTTTGTTCAATTTCTGGTCACCAGCGGTTGTCTGCGGTTTGGGGATTTCAAGCTGAAGTCGGGGGACCGGTCGCCGTTCTTCGTGAACCTGGGCAACGCCGACAGCGGGGCGAAGCTGGACGAGCTGGGGCGGGCGCTGGCGGCGGCGGCGGGAAAGGCGTTTCCGGAAGCGACGCTGCTGTTTGGCCCGGCGTACAAGGGCATCGCGCTGGCGGCGGCGGCCGCCGCCGCCGCGTGGCGGCACGAACAGCGCGACTTGCGGTTTTTCTACGACCGCAAGGAGGCCAAGGCGCACGGCGAGAAGGGGCGGTTCATCGGCCGCCTGCCGAAGCCGGGCGAGGCGGTGGTGATGGTGGATGACGTGTTGAGCGACGGGGGGACGAAAGTCGAAGCCGCGGCGGCGATCGAAGCGGCGTTTGACACGCGGCCGGTCGGGATCGTGGTGGGGGTGGACCGGCGTCGGAGGGCCACGCCGATTCCCGGGGGTCTGCCGCCGGTGGAGGCCGTGGTGCGGCTGCCGGACCTGATCGACTTCCTGGCGGAGATGGGCGACGCGGCGCACGAGGCGGCGCTGAGGGCATTTTACGAAGGAGAAACGTGATGGCGGAAAAAGAGTACAAAATCATTCCGGCTTTGGACACGACGGATTTGGACGCGGCGCTGCGGCTGGTGTGTCGCACGGCGGGACGCAAAAGCGTCTATGGCTTCAAGCTCGGCTTCTCGCTGGGGCTGTCGCACGGGCTGCCCGAGACGGTGCGGCGCATCCGGGAGTGGACGGACAAGACGCTAATCTACGACCACCAGAAGGCGGCGACGGACATCCCCGACACAGGTGCGCTGTTCGGCGACGTCATGAAGAAGGCGGGCGTTACGGAGGTGATCCTGTTCCCGCACACCGGGCCGCGCACGCTGGAGGCGTGGGTGCGGGCGATGCAGGAGCGGGAGCTGAAAACAATCGTGGGCGCGGCGATGACGCATCCGGCGTATCTGGTGTCGGAGGGCGGTTTCATCGCGGACGAGGCGGCGGCAGCGATCTACCGGCAGGCGGCGGGGCTGGGGGTGGGGGCGTTCGTGACGCCGCTGACGAAGCCGGAGGTGGTGGCGAAGCTGGCGGCGGAGGTGCCGTTCACGGCGGGGCAGGAGTTCTATTCGCCGGGATTCGGCGCGCAGGGCGGCGATCCCGGGGCATTCCCGGCGCTGAAGCGGCATTATCTCATCATGGGGCGCGCGCTGATGGGGGCGGAGGATCCGGCGAAGAAGCTGGCGGACGTGGAAGAAAAGCTGGGAATGGGAACGTAGACAGGCCAACACCAACAGTCGGAGCTAACCACAAAACACACGAATGACACGAAAAAGGATCGGTAGGCAGGGCGGTCTCGCCGAGACCGCCGGAAATGGAAGGATCTAAATGAAAAAAGATCTGATTTCGATCGACGATTTGGACCTTGAAGATGTTCTGGATTATTTGGACCTGGCGGCGAAGGTGGAGGCGCTGGCCGACGCCGACAAGTGCGGGTTGCTGGCGGGGAAGCTGCTGGCGACGCTGTTTTTCGAGCCGAGCACGCGGACGCGGCTGAGCTTCGAGTCGGCCATGGCGCGGCTGGGGGGGCGGGTGATCGGTTTTTCGGAAGCCGGCAATTCCTCGACGGCGAAGGGCGAGAGTTTTTCGGACACGATCCGGACGGTGGAGCAGTATGCGGACATCATCGCGGTGCGGCATCCGAAGGAGGGCACGGCCCGGCTGGCGTCCGAGATCGCGGCGGTGCCGGTCATCAACGGCGGGGACGGCGCGAACCAGCATCCGACGCAGACGCTGCTGGACCTGTATACGCTGCGGAAGTTCTTCGGGAAGATCGCGGGACTGAAGATCGCGCTGGTGGGCGACTTGAAATATTCACGCACGATTCACTCATTGTGCCGGGCGCTGCTGCTGTTCGACGGGGTGCGGATCGATCTGGTGTCGCCGGAGAGTTTGAGGTTGCCGGGGTATCTGACGAAGGCGGCGGCGGGGACGACGACGACGTTCCGGGAGACGGAGAGCCTGCCGGACGCGCTGCGGGAGGCGGATGTCGTCTACATGACGCGCATTCAGAAGGAGCGCTTTCCGGATGTGCTGGACTACGAAAAGGTGAAGAACGTCTACGTGCTCGATGCGAAGATGCTCGAAGGCGCGCCGGAGCATCTGAAGGTGCTGCATCCGCTGCCGCGGGTGAACGAGATCTCGCCGGACGTGGATGCCACGCCGCACGCGGGCTATTTCGAGCAGGCCCGCAACGGGATGATCATGCGGCAGGCGATCTTCCTGGATTTGATGGGAATGACCCCTTCCGTCTGAACAAGAGCCATGAAGACAACAGCCGGAAATCCTTTAACGACACAAACGAAGCAAGGGTTCGCAAGCGCCGATCCAGATGACCGGCGTTTGCGATTCTGTTGCGCCGCTTGCGACTTTTGCGTTAATGGATTTCGAATTGGAGGAGCTTGAGATGAGTCCGCACAACCAGCATTTGTTGATACCGAAGATCGAGCGGGGATACGTGATCGACCACATTCCGGCGGGGTACGGCGCGCAGGTGATGGCGCTGATCGGGCGTCGTCCGGAACTGGAGAATGCGGTGGTGACGCTGGGGCTGAACTATCTCAGCACGCGGATGGGGAGAAAAGACATGATCAAGCTGCAGGCCGATGCCTTGCCGTCGCGGCTGATGCAGATGCTGGCGCTGGTGAGTCCGGGGATCACCATCAAGCGCATCGCCAATTTCGAAGTGATCGAAAAAGTGGTGATCCAGGTGCCGGAGCTGTTCGACAACCTGGCGCGGTGCATCAATCCCAACTGCATCACCAATGCGGAGCCGCACGTGGCGACGCGGTTCAAACGGCTGGAGTCCGGATCGCGGCACTTCAAGTGCGCGCATTGCGAGCGCGTGTGCACGCTGGATGAGTTGGCGAAGCATTTGAAGGCATGAACCCGCTTGCCGTACAGATCGCGGGGGTGGGGCTGGAATCGCCGCTGGTGCTGGCGTCGGGGGTGCTGGGGACGACGGCGTCGTCGCTGCGGCGGGTGGCGGAGGCGGGCGCGGGGGCGGTGACGACGAAATCGTGCAGCCTGGCGCCGCGCAAGGGGCATCCGGCTCCGTGCATCCTGCCGTGGAAGGGCGGGATGCTCAATGCGGTGGGATTGTCCAATCCGGGCGTGGAAGCGGAGATCAAGGAAATCGCCGAATACCGGCGGACATGCGCCACGCCGCTGTTTGTTTCGATTTTTGCCGACAGCCCCGAGGCGTTTGGCCAACTGGCGCGGCGCATTGCGGACGCCCGTCCGGACCTGATCGAAGTGAACGTGTCGTGTCCCAACGTGGAATCCGAGTTCGGCACGCCGTTCGCGGCGGACGCCGAAGCGCTGGCGGCGGTGACGCGTGCGGTGAAGGAAAACGCGGGGGGCATCCCGGTGTCGATCAAGCTCTCGGTGCAATGCGCGTCGATCGCCCGGATGGCGGAGGTGTGCGCGAAAAACGGGGCGGACGCGATTACGGCGATCAATACGGTGGGACCGGGGATGGCGATCGATACGGGCACGGGGCGCCCGGTGTTGTCCAACCGGGTCGGCGGGGTGTCGGGCGCGGCGATCTTGCCGATCGCGGTGCGGGCGGTGTACGAGATCCGCAAGGCGGTGGGCTTGCCGATCATCGGAACGGGCGGGGTGACTTGCGCGGAAGATGCGTTGCAGATGATCATGGCCGGGGCAGATGCCGTGGGAGTGGGCAGCGCGGTGGTTGAGGGCGGGGTGGAGCTTTTCGACGAGATCAACCGGGGGCTGGCGAGGTGGCTGGCGGCGCGGGGGGTGGAGACGCTGGGGGAGGTGAGGGGGG
>CAYODC010000234.1:3043-3898 GCA_964402575.1 uncultured Verrucomicrobiota bacterium | reverse complement strand
GGCGCGTTTTCATTCCCTCGGCTATTGAAAAAAGGCCATCGGTGGAGCATGCTGCGTAGCCATGAAAGTGCAAGCAGCATGGCGGTGGGACGAGGCGGTTCCGATCAGTTTGGATTTCGGCGACCGGCAGGTGGTGGCGGCGTACGAGGAGCGGCACCGGAAGTTCCGGGACATCGACGGGGAGAACGCGGCGGTCCTGGCGCGGCTGGATTTGAAGCCGGACGCGGTGGCGGGGGATTTCGGCTGCGGGACGGGGGCGTTCGCGCGTGCCGCGGCCCGGAAGTGCGCGGTGGTGGTGGCGATCGATCTGTCGGCGGCGATGCTGGACTACGTGGCGTGGAAGGCGAAGGAGGAGGGTTTGGGGAACATCGTGTGCCGGCGCGGGGGGTTCCTGACCTATGAGCACGAGGGGCCGCGGTTCGATGCGCTGCATTCGAGCCTGGCGCTGCACCACCTGCCGGACTTCTGGAAACAGGCGGCGCTGGACCGGCTGGCGGGGATGCTGAAGCCGGGCGGGAAGTTCCACCTGATGGACGTGGTGTTCGCGCCGGAGAACCGCGAAGCGAACATCGAGGCGTGGATCGGGAAGATCGGGGCCCAGGCGGGGCCCGAAGGGGCGGAAAGCATCCGGAGCCACGTGCGCAAGGAGTTTTCGACCTACACGTGGATCCTGGAGGGCCTGCTGGCACGGGCGGGATTCCGGATCGATGCCGCGGAATGCGCGGACGGGGTGTTGGCGAACTACTACTGCACGCGGGTTTGACGGCGCCATTCGCGGCGGCGGCGCAGATGTTCGCGAAGGAGAGGGACGGCAACATCGGGATTTGCCTTGCGGCGGGGGGTGGCGGGTTTTAG
>CAYODC010000234.1:1296-3033 GCA_964402575.1 uncultured Verrucomicrobiota bacterium | reverse complement strand
TCCTGATGGGTTCGGGGGCGCTGGCGTGTCCGCTGCTGGAGGGGATCCTGGCGGCGGGGCGCGACGATCTCGTGGCGGTGGTGACGCAGCCGGACCGGGCGGGCGGGCGCGGGCTGCAGTGCCAGCCCTGCGTGGTCAAGACACTGGCGCAGGCGCGGGGACTGCCGGTGTTCACGCCGGAGAAGGCGAGCGAAGAGGGTTTTGTTGCGCAATTGGCGGGGCTGAAGCCGGACGTGATGGTGGTGGCGTGCTTTGGCCAGTTCCTGAAACGGAACGTGCTGGCGGTGCCGCGGCTGGGGACGGTCAACGTGCATCCGTCGCTGCTGCCGAAGTACCGCGGGGCGAGTCCGATCCAATGGGCGCTGGCGAACGGCGACACGGAGACGGGTGTGAGCGTACTCTACGTGACGCCGAAGATGGATGCGGGGGACCTGCTGGCGCAGGAGCGTTTTGCGATTGGGCCGGAGGAGACCTTTTCCACGCTGGAGCCGAAGCTGGCGGCGAAGGGGGCGGATTTCCGGGCGGGGCGGACGCAAGGGGTTCCGCAGGACGAGGCGCAGGTGACGTTCGCGCGCAAACTGACGAAGGAGGACGGCCGGGTGGATTGGACCCTGCCGGCGGCGGCGATCCGCAACCGGCTGCGGGGGTTTGCGCCGTGGCCGGGAACGTACACGTTTTTGCCGGGCGGCGCGCTGCTGAAGATCCACGGGATGAAGGTGGAGGAGGGGGCGGCGCCGGAGGCGGCGCCGGGGACGGTGCTGGAGGCGGGCGGGGAGGGGCCGCTGGTGGCGGCGGGAAGCGGGGTGGTGCGGCTGGTGCAGGTGCAGCCGGCGGGGAAGAAGGCGATGGCGGGGGCGGCGTTCCTGTGCGGGAGCAAGCTGGTGGTTGGAGAGCGGCTGGGGTGAGGAATATCCCCATGATTCCATAACCAACATCCGATCTTTCATGATGATGAGGGGGTTTTGACGGCAGGAGGGGGGGTAGCTATAGTGGGTCGATGGTCCGGCGGGCGCCGGGCGCAGAGAAAGAAGATTATGACGATTGAACTGTTCAAGGAAGGGATCGGTTATGCGGCGTCGCTGATCATCCTGGTGTCGCTGTTGATGACCAATGTGTTCCGCCTGCGGCTGATCAATGGGCTCGGGTCGGTGTTTTTCTCGCTCTACGGGTGGATGATCGGGTCGTGGCCGGTGTGCATCATCAATCTGGTGATTGCGGGGATCGACGGCTGGTACCTGCTGAAGGCGATGCGGGTGAGCGCGTTCTACGACCTGGCGCCGGCGGCGAGCGTGGGGGCGGAATACCTGAAGCGTTTTTTCCTGTTCCATGAGCGGGAGCTGATGAAATACGCGCCGGGGCTGACGCTGGAGGACCTGCAGGGGGCGTGCACGTGCCTAATCTTCCGCAACATGCTGCCGGTGGGGCTGTTTTCCTATCGGCAGGCGGGGGAGGACGCGCAGATCGTGATTGATTTCATGATTCCGGAGTACCGGGATTTCAAGGCGGGGCTGTACCTGTACCGGATCAAGCGCATGCATTTCAAGGAACAGGGGATCAAGCGGTTTCATGCCGTGGCCCGCCATCCGTCGCAGCCGAAATATTTCCGGAAGAACGGGTTTGTCCGGGAGGACGGCGTGACGGGAGGCTTCGTGAACGCACTGTGAGGCCGGCCATGGCGGCGGAATTCCGGGCGAGGGGGGATGCGGCGCTGGTGCTGGAGGGGGGCGGCATGCGGGG
>CAYODC010000234.1:244-1286 GCA_964402575.1 uncultured Verrucomicrobiota bacterium | reverse complement strand
ATTTCTTTTTGCAGGAAGGGATCCGGTTTCCCTACGTGATCGGGGTGTCGGCGGGGATCAGCAACGCGGCGTCGTACGTGGCGGGGCAATATGGGCGGAACTGGCGGATTTTCACGACATTCGCGGGGGATCCGCGCTATTTTTCGTGGCGCAACTGGTGGCGCGGGGGGAATCCGTTCGGGATGGACTTCATTTATCACGAGCTGCCGAAGCACATCCCGTTCGATTTCGAGGCGTTCACGGCGGCGCCGGGGCGGTTTCGGATCGGGGCGACGGATTGCGCGACGGGGGCGGCGGCGTATTTCGACAAGGGGGCGGTGGCGCTGGAGGAAGCGCTGCTGGCGAGCGCGTCGCTGCCGATCGTGGGGCGGATGGCGCGGGTGGGCGGGCGGCTGTACCTGGACGGGGGGATCGCCGATCCGATTCCCTTCCGGCAGGCGGCGGTGGACGGGTTTGGGCGGCGGGTGGTGGTGTTGACGCGCAACCGCGGGTTCCGCAAGCGCGCGCCGGGGGCGGCGCAGCGGGCGGCGATTCGATGGAAGTACCGGCGGTTTCCGGCGCTGGCGGCGGCGTTGGCGCGGCAGCACGAGACCTACAACCGGGCGCTGGAGGAGCTGGAGGCGGAGGAAGCGGAGGGGCGGGTGCGGGTGATCCGTCCGTCGCGGCCGCTGGCGGTGGGGCGCTACAGCCAGGACCGGGCGGAGCTGGAGCGGTTGTATCAAAACGGCTGGGCCGATGCGGCGGCGGGGGCGGAAGAATTGCGCGGTTTTCTTTCGGCGTGAGATGGAATAGGGTGGAGGGGTGACAACGGCAGCGGCAGGTCCCTGGCTCGAATTGGATGGGGTGGGGGTGTATTTTCCCATCCGGCGCGGGGTGCTGGCGCGGGTGAAGGGACATGTGCATGCCGTGGAGGGGGTGTCGCTGGAGATGGCGCGCGGGGAAACGCTGGGGCTGGCGGGGGAGTCGGGATGCGGCAAAACCACGCTGGGGCGGGTGATGGCGGGGCTGGAACGGCCGACGGCCGGGGCGGTGCGGATGGGGG
>CAYODC010000234.1:0-210 GCA_964402575.1 uncultured Verrucomicrobiota bacterium | reverse complement strand
ACGCCACTGACGAAGGACCAGCGGCGGCGGATCCAGATGGTGTTCCAGGATCCGATGGCGTCGCTGAATCCGCGGATGGTGGTGTGCGACCTGCTGACGGAAGGCCTGGTCGAGCACCGGCTGCTGGGCGCGGAGACGCGCGAGGCAGCGGCGGCGCGGCTGCTGGGGGAGGTGGGGCTGGAGGCCGGCGCGATGTGGAAATATCCCTTC
>CAYODC010000233.1:0-3899 GCA_964402575.1 uncultured Verrucomicrobiota bacterium | reverse complement strand
CGCCCAAAATCGCCTTCATCGAGGCATCGCCTTCGGTGTTTTCTTTGCCGAAGCCGTAAAAATACACATACTTCTTCTTCGCCATGTTCTTCTCCGTTTGAAGGCCCTTCCGGACCCGTTGTTTTCTTAAAGCGAGGCCACGCCCGACCAGCGTGGCAAATTGGCGCACAGTCTCCCCTTTTGCCCCCCGCTTGTCAAGCGCCACCCCGCCCTCGAAAGCCCTTAATTCCCCAAGTTCGAAACGGTTTACCGGCCGGCGCACCCCGTTCCATCCCTCAGACCCAGACCCCGGGATTCCCTTACGGCTGGCCTTCCGTCGTCATCCGCCACAATTGGCCCCGTTCCGCAAGCAACACCTGGTGGTCGCCGATCGGCATCATCCCCAGATTGGGGGAAATGTCTTGGACTTGGCCATCCGGCATGCGGAACGGCGGCAGTTTCTCCCACTGATAAGTCGTCATCGACAGCCTTCCCCGCGGCTGGGCCGTCCACAGCCATCCGTCCCGAACTAGGAACGGCGGCGAAACCTTGGCCCCTCGCTCCTCGATCGGCACTGCAATAGGCCGGGAACGGTTTGATTCGATGATGGGGATCAGCTCTTGAACAAACACCCCCAGCTTGTACCGCGGGTTCCCCCGGCTTAGAAGATCCAAGGTGTCGGAGGACAAATCGAGGCGGAGCACGAGTCCCGATATGTCTCCCAGGATAACCGTTCCATCATCCAACATCTCGCTCCACCGCACATCCCCGCTGCGATGTCGCCAGGGGATCCGTTGCTCGAACGCCCCGGTTGCTGGACGGTATTCCCAAATGCCGCTCTGGCGAGACACCGCCATCCCCAAATCCCCTTCGGCCTCCACCACCGATGCCAAGAACACGATCCGGTTCCGGTCCGGGTCCGGGAACACCGCGGTGATATGCACCGGCGGCCCATCATCAAAAGGCGATCGCTTCTCCTTGCGGGAACTGGCCACCAACACGGTGCCGGTGAGAGTATTCAAGTTGAAGGAAACTAGATACCCGTCATCCGTGCCGACATACAAGGTCTGGTCGAGTATTCCTACCGAAAGCGGGTGCGTCACGGGCAGCGCAGTCGTTTCATGCAGCGCGGTCACTGTGGGAGCACTCCGATCAAATAGATAAATCCCTTCGTCAGCCACGGCGACGGCCACATGGTTAGGCCCCAGGCCTGCATCCTTGACTCCGGCGACGGTATACGTTGACCCCTCGCCTTTGTGGGGGCCATGAGGCTCGACGGTTCCCAACAAGATGGGAACCGGAGAGTTTGGCGACCATTCTTGCATCATCAGTTTGGGGGGCTTTCCTGAGGCGGAAATCACGTAAGCCCCGCCGGCATCATCCCCGAGGATCGCGGCATGTCCGAGAAAATATCCCGCAGGCTTGAGTAAATCGATGGGGTCGATCCGCGCGTTCGCCACCGGAGGCATCGCGGTGCTGCCCGGCTCGATCTGCTCCCTCAACCAATCGCGGAAGTCGGTCAAGATCTCCTGTTGCGGATTGGGAAGGATCACCTTGTTCACCGCCTCGGCGGCACTCGGCTCCAAACGACGCAGGATTACATCCCGGAGGCCATTCATGCCCGCCCGATCTGCCGCACCTAATAGGAATCGCATGGACTGCAGGTTGCGCTCGTGGACATGTCCCGCCGCAAACTGGACCAGAATCCAATCCGCCAGTTCCGGGAGCTGCTGCCCGATCAACCGGCGCGCGCGATCGTCGATCGTACCGATGTCGCCCCCATTTCGGCGAACGACCATCCAAGCAACCTCTCCCAATGCCTCCGGTGGCACCTCAGATGCCGGTCTCCGCATGGCTTCGGCCAGATCGGCTAACAAGGCTCGACTTTCGGGAGTCGTCATGCGCTCCGGATCTTGGGCTTGCCGGGCATCGTCAAAAACACGTCCGCAACGGCCGAACCATCCCAGCAGCGAATCCCCGTGTGCTTCAAAGAAGGTCCATAGCTCCGCTCGCGCACGATAATCGGGGATCACGCCCAAACCATCTTCGATGGCCACCAGCCGCTCGAGCAGGTCCCATGGCGGAATGGCTGACTTTTCCTTCCCCAGCCGTTCCCGACACCAGCGTTTGATCTGACCGATCAACACCTGCCACGCGGCCTTGTAATCGGGGAAGTATTCGAACGCATCCGGCTCCCCAACGAACAAGAGCAAATCCCAGCTGGAAGCCGCCCGCGGGGCGTCTAGCGCATAGGGCGATCGGGCCAGCCAGTCCCGGCAAAAATCGGCGTAGTCTGCCGCTTCTTCGTCCGTGAACGGATGGGCTACCCGGGACTGGCCGACGCGATCCCCAAAACCCCGGAAAAAATTGTCCACGTCGGCCGACAATTGTGTGAACTGTTTTTTCTGCTCCTGACCAGTGAATACCGGCGGCATACTCGGCTGTCGCAGCATCGCCATTCCGCGTGCAGCATAAGCCAACGCTTGCGGACGGGCCTGCACCAGGTCGGCTCCGGCGCTGGACAGCAAGGCGTTCATCAGCAGCATCCGCATGACCGGATGGACGGGATCCAGCGCGTAGGCCGCTTCGGCAGAGGCCAATGCCAGTTCATAGCGGCCCTGGGCCTTCCAGAACCGAGCCTGCCGGAAAAAACGAACGGATTCCAATTGTGGAGACGGCATGGAAGACATGGCCCCCGCATCCAGTCTCTCCCAGATGTTTGAAGCGATTTTGTCAGCCAATTGCGGTGCCGATTTCGCGCCTGCCCGAACCATCCCCAACATTCCGCCACTGGCGTTCGACAAGTGGGCCGCCGCCCTCAATCCGCCGTCGCCTCCGGCTTGTTCAATATCCAGCTCCACCAGCACCGGAGCCGCCAGCAGCCGCCCCCCGGGGCGGTCCGAGGCAATCTCCCGGTCAATATTCAGGCTCTGCAGCCGCTTCCGTTCCACTACCACGACATCCGGCGATCCTAGCAATCGCCGCTCCAGCAGCACCCCGATCGAGTCGCATTCCCCATTGCGGCTTTTCGGCAAATCCACGTTGCGCACGCTCAGCAGGGCAATAGCGGTCGTTTGGCCAACCGGCTTCTGCCATTTTTCCAACGCCCGGCCGACGGCGGATTCCACCTGCTCCGCCAACGCGGACACGTCCGGACCCGGCACTACTTCGTCCAGAAGCCGGATCCCCTCGGCTGTTTCAAATCCCACTACGCCGAGCGCCTCCTGCCCCGGAATGGGCTCCACGTGGATGAACACATCCACCGCCAGCACCTGCCCCAACCGAATGGCGTCCTCCGCCTGGACCAGCCCGCCCGCCGCCAGATCCTGCTCGCGCAGTACCCGACCAACCGTCGCGCGGTCCAGCAATTCCACCCCCTCTCGCCCCGACAGCTCCGCCTCCGCCAGCCCCAGCGCCGCCACCCCGCTCCCCTCCAGCTCCGGCCCCACCAGCGCCACGCGTACTGCAGCCTGCGCAGAAGTCAGGACCAGCACCGACAACGCCACCATCCACCCGATTCCAACCCGGCACCTCATGGCAGAACCTCCTTTGCGTTTCCAGCGACCTCACGTCCATCGGGCGCCAGCCTCAACACCCAAACCGTATCCACCATCGACGCCAGCAGGGCATGATGCTCCGGCACATACTCCAGGGCATGCCAGTACGTGGGGATCCGGCTCAATCGCGGGTCGGGCGGATTCAGCACCTCATGCCGCCGCTCCCGGATGTCCAACCGGCTGAACGGCTGCCCCGACCAAATGCGGCCGTTTTCATAAGCAAACGGGGCAATCATCCAATACCGCTCCTGCACCTCGGCGGACCCCAGCGTCAGCCCCGGCCCCACCGGTGGATCCTGGCGCACCGTGTAGACCAGTTGAACGGAATCGTCCTCCGGGTCAAAGCGCACGATCGTCGAGTTA
>CAYODC010000232.1:2476-3905 GCA_964402575.1 uncultured Verrucomicrobiota bacterium | reverse complement strand
GATCGGGCCGGATCCTCACCTGCCAGGTGAACACGCAGCGGTTGCCGATCGGGGGGGAGGATTGCCTGCTGACGAGCATCGGCGACATCACGGAGCACAAGCGCATCGAGGGGGCGTTGCGGGAGAGCGAGGAGCGGCTGCGGTTGGCGATGCGGGCGGCGAATGTTGTCGCCTGGGATTGGGACGTGGTGCGCGATGAGCGGAAATGGAGCGGGGGGGGGATGGCGGTGTTCGGGTGGCGTGACCTGGCCGAGCAGGAGCAGGACGAGGGGTGGTGGATCCAGCGGGTACATCCCGGGGATGGGCCGCGGGTGGAGGCGGCCTTTGACGCCGCGGTGAACGATCCGGGGTGCGGCCATTGGCAGGACGAGTACCGTTTTCGGAAGGGGGATGGAAGTTACGCCCAAGTGATCGACCAAGGGGACATTGTGCGGGATGGGGAGGGGCGGGCGCTGCGCATGATCGGGGCGATGCATGACATCAGCGCCCGCCGTCAGGCGGAGGAGGAGCTGCGGGTGGCGCGGGAACGGTTGGCGCTGGCGATCGAGGGGACGCGCGACGGGATCTGGGACCTGGACCTGTCGACCCAGGCCTTGTACTTGTCGCCGAGTTGGAAGGATCAGCTGGGGTTTGCGGATGAAGAACTGTCCAACACGTTTTCGACGTTCGAGTCCCGGCTGCATCCCGAGGACCGGGAGGAGGTGTTGCGGCAAATGAGGCGGCGCGCGAAGGGGGAGACCGACCGGATCGAGATCGAGTTTCGCCTGCGGCACAAAGATGGTAGCTACCGGTGGATCCTGGCGCGGGGGGTGGCCATGCGGGGGGCCGATGGGGAACCCTTCCGGATGGTGGGATCGCACACGGACATCACGGAACGGAAACAAGCGGAGGAGAAGTACCAGACGTTGTTCCGGGAGATGCTGGACGGATTTGCCTTGCACGAGATGCTCTACGACGAGGCCGGGCGGGCGGTGGACTACCGGTTCTTGGCGGTGAATCCGGCGTTCGAGCGGCTGACGGGATTGAAGGCGCGCGAGGTCCTCGGGCGCACGGTGCGGGAGGTGCTGCCCGGGACGGAACAGCAATGGATCGACACCTACGGCCGGGTGGCGTTGACGGGCGAGCCGGTGTTTTTCGAAGAGTATTCCGCCGCGATCGGAAAGCATTTCGAGGTGACGGCGTTCCGGCCGGCGCCGGGCCAATTCGCCAGCCTGTTCGTGGATGTCACAGAGCGCCGGCGGACGGAAGAGATACTGAGGGAGAAGGCCCGGCAGTTGGAGGAGAAGAACCGGCATTTGGAGTGCCTGTTCACGTTTTCGCATCTGATCGAGCAGCATGGGGATGCGGGGGAGCGCTTTTATTCGGTGGTGGCCGAGGCCGTGCGATCCACGCTGGTCCGGAGGATTCCCCCGGTGGTGGAGATCGAGGT
>CAYODC010000232.1:2202-2466 GCA_964402575.1 uncultured Verrucomicrobiota bacterium | reverse complement strand
ATGCCGAATTTTGTTACCACCATCCCGTATTGGCCAAGGGGGTTCGGCGGGGGGAGATCCGGGTGGGGTGGATGCCGAACGCCTCGCCGCTGGAGCTGGATGCCGAAGAGACCAACTTGCTGGGGGCCATGGCGGAGCAACTGGGACGGCTGGTCGAACGGGGGGATGCGATCAAGGCGGCCCGGGACCGGCAGCTCAAGCTGATCCAGGCGGACAAGCTGGCCTCGCTGGGAGTGATGGTGGCGGGCATCGCGCACGAGATCA
>CAYODC010000232.1:0-2192 GCA_964402575.1 uncultured Verrucomicrobiota bacterium | reverse complement strand
GATTTCTCCATCGGGGGGTTGCCGTATTCGGAGATGCGGGCCTCGCTGCCGGAGTTGTTGCAGGGGATTTTGGACAGCAGCGGCCGGATCAAGTCCATCACGACCGACCTGCGGGATGCCACGCCGGGCCAGACCGAGACGGGCCACGAAACGGTCGATGTGAACCGAGCGGTGAAGTCGGCCCTGCAGTTGTGCGCCCACATGGACAAGCATTTCCTGGCCCGGGTGGTGGCGCCGGAGCGGGATCTGCCCGGCGTGCGGGGCGATCGTCGCCGGCTGGAGCAGGTGCTGGTCAACCTGCTCCAGAATGCCTGGCAGTCCTTGCGGTGTCCTGCGGCCCGGATCTATGTAACGACGGGCCTGGACGAGCCGGCGGGGATGGTGGTGGTGGAGGTGCGGGACGAGGGGCGCGGGATGTCGCCGGAAGTTCTGGAACACATCAAGGAACCGTTTTTCACGACGCGCCGGGACCAGGGCGGGACCGGACTGGGCGTGGCCATATCGAACAACATCATGGAAGACATGGGGGGAGGGCTGGAATACGAATCCGCCGAAGGCATGGGGACGACGGCGCGCATCCGGTTGCCGATTCGGCGGGGGGAGGATCGGAAGGCATGAGGAGGGAGATCCCGGCGCCGGATCGGCCGGGACCATCCGGCATAAGAATGCGACGAGGGAAAGCGAGTTCACGATGAAAGATGGCGCAGAAATCCTGGTGGTGGACGATGAGCGCGCGGAGCTGGTGTCGTGCCGTCTGGCGTTGCGGGCGGGCGGGTTGGGGCTGGTGGAGGTATGTGAAGACCCGGGCGAGGCGTTGCGCCGGATTCACGAGAGGGCATACGCCCTGGTGCTGCTGGATCTGTCGATGCCGGGACTGTCGGGGGAGGAGTTGCTGGGGCGGATCCGTCTGGAACGGCCGGAAATGCCGGTTGTGATTCTGACCGCGTTCAACGACGCGGCCACCGCCGTGCGCTGCATGCGGGCCGGGGCGCACGACTATCTGGTCAAGCCGGTGGACAAGGACCGGTTGCAGACGACGGTGCGCCGGGCGCTGGAGGCGCGTTCGCTGTTGCGCGAAAACATCCGGATGAAGGACCACCTGCTGGGACGGAAGGAAGCGGAGCATCCGGCGTTTATGCCGATCCTGACCCGCGATGAGGGGATGAAATCCATCTTTCATTACGCCCAGGCCATCGCGGAGAGCGCGGAGCCGGTGCTGATCACGGGGGAGACGGGGACGGGCAAGGATCTGATGGCCCGGGCGATCCATGAGTTGAGCGGGCGGAAGGGGAAATATGTGGCCTTGAACGTGGCGGGGCTGGACGAGCAGATGTTCAACGATGTGTTATTCGGGCATGCCAAGGGGGCCTACACCAGTGCCATCGAAGTTCGCGGCGGTCTGCTGCAGAAGGCCGAAGGCGGAACGATTTTTCTCGACGAGATCGGCGATGTGGCCGGTGCGCTGCAGAGCAAGCTGCTGCGGGTGATCGAGTGCGGGGAATACTATGCGGCGGGTTCGGACGAGCTGCGGCGGTCCAATGCGCGGGTGGTCGTGGCGACCAACCGGGATGTGGAGGAGCTATGCCAGAGCGGGCGGATGCGGCGAGACCTGTTCTACCGGCTGGATGTGCATCACATCCTTATGCCGCCGCTGCGCGAGCGCGGCGACGATGTGCTGCTGCTGGCCGACGCATTCGCCGAAGCGGCGGCGGGGGCGTTGAACCGATTGGCTCCCCGGCGGACCCCCGAGGTGGAGGCGTTGCTGTTGGGATATGGTTGGCCGGGCAACATCCGCGAGCTCAAGGCGGTGATGACCGATGCGGTGAGGCGGACAGGGGGGGGGAGATTCCGGAGGCGTGGCTGCACGAGAAACTGGGACGAGGAGTTCCCGGCGAACCCAAAGGGGGAAGCGCCGAGCCTCCGGAGTACGGGAAGCTGCCTACGATCCGGGAAGCCACGGAAGCTCTCGTGCGCCAGGCGATGCAGCATGCCGGAGGCCACCAATGTCGCGCCGCGCGCATTCTGGGCATCTCCCAGCCCGCATTGTCCAAGCGACTCAAGAATCTCACCAGGAAATAGGCCCGGCGGGTGTCTCCCGGGTAGAGCAAATTTCGTTATTCTGTAGCCGGTCCCGATGGGGCCGGCCATTGGATTCACCGCCGCCGCGCCGCGAACGGCGGTGAAGGAGTGGG
>CAYODC010000231.1:0-3954 GCA_964402575.1 uncultured Verrucomicrobiota bacterium | reverse complement strand
CCGCATTCGCAGATGGCGCAGAACATCGTGGCGGCGTGGCTGCAGGGGTCGCGGTTCATCGAGCTGAAGACGGTGCAGACGCTGGACGAGCTGGAGGTGTCGAAGCCGTGCATCGACATGCAGGACGAGGGGTACAACGTGGAGTGGTCGCAGGAGCTGAAGATCGACCAGTCGTTCAACGAGTACCTGATGGCGTGGGTGCTGATCCATGCGCTGCACCACAAGCTGGGGTTCGCAGGGACGCCGGGAATGATCTTCAACATGAGCGTGGGGTACAACCTGGAGGGGATCCTGAAGCCCAACGTCCAGGGGTTTTTGGCGCGGATGGACAACGCCGGTGCGGCGCTGGAGGCGGCGGTGGGGGCGGTGGCGAAGGTGTACCCGCCGGTGCGGGACCTGGCGATTCCGGCGCGGCTGTCGGACAACGTGACGCTGTCGACGATGCACGGGTGTCCGCCGGACGAGATCGGGCGGATCGCGGCGTACCTGATCGAGGAGCGCGGGTTGCAGACGAACGTGAAGCTGAACCCCACGCTGCTGGGGCCGGAGGCGCTGCGGGGGATCTTGAACGGCGATCTGGGCTTCAAGCAGGTGACGGTGCCGGACGAGGCGTTCGGGCATGACCTGAAGTATCCGGACGCGCTGAAGATCCTGAACGACCTGCGGGCGCGCGCGGCGAAGAAGGGCGTGAAATTCGGCGTGAAGCTGTCGAACACGCTGGAGGTGGTCAACCACCGAAAGGTTTTTGCGGCGAAGGAAAAGATGATGTATCTGTCCGGGCGGCCGCTGCAGGCGGTCACGGTGAACCTGGCGGCGAAGCTGGCGGCGGAGTTCCAGGGCGACCTGCCGATGTCGTATGCGGGCGGGGCGGACTGCTGGAACGTGGCGGACCTGCTGGCGTGCGGCATGACGACGATCACGTCGAGCTCGGACCTGCTGCGGCCGGGCGGCTATGCGCGGACGCTGCAGTACATTTCCGAGACGGCGGCGGCGATGAAGGCCGCGGGCGCGGACAGCCTTCCGGCGTTCATCCTCGCGAAGGCGGGGGCGAAGGGCGGCGATGCGAAGGCGGCGGCGCTGGCGAACCTGCTGAACTACGCCGGGGAAGTGAAGAAAAGCCAGCTCTACCAGCGCGACACCTTCGAGCGGCAGGAGACGAAATCGCGCCGTCCGCTGGGGTTCTTCGACTGCGTGAAGGCACCGTGCACGGATACGTGTCCGATCGACCAGGACGTGCCGGGCTACATGGACGCGGTGAAGCGCGGGGCGTTCGACGACGCGGCGGCGATTGTGCGGCGCGACAACGTGATGGGCGCGACGCTGGGGCGGGCGTGCAACCACGCGTGCGAGCTGACGTGCGTGCGGACGCACTACGACCAGCCGCTGGCCATCCGCGAAATCAAACGGTTCATCATGGAGAACGGGCAGGATCCGGCGCTGAAGGCCGGCGCGCCGCGCCAGGGAAAGGTCGCGATCATCGGGGCGGGGCCGTGCGGGCTTTCGGCGGCGGGGTTCCTGCGCGAAGGCGGGATCGAGGTGACGGTGTGGGATGCGCGGGCGCAGGCGGGGGGCATGACGACGACGACGCTGCCGCAGTACCGTTCGCTGCCGAAGGTGGTGGAGAAGGACGTGGCGCGGCTGGAGGCCGCCGGGGTGACGTTCCGATTCGGCAAGGTCGCGGGCCAGGATTTCACGCTGGACGATCTACGCAAGGCCGGTGCGGATTTCATCGTGGTGGCCGCGGGGGCGCAGAAGGGGATGCCGCTGGGCGTGCCGGGGCAGGAGTCCAACGGTGTGCTGGACGGGATGGAGTTCCTGCGCATGGCGCGTGACGGGGAACTGAAGGCGCTGAAGGGCCGCGTGGGCGTGGTGGGGGGGGGCGACGTGGCGATGGATTGCGCGCGGGTGGCGAAGCGCCTGGGGGGCGACGCGGTGGTGATCTATCGGCGCACGATGGAGGAGATGCCCGCGCACCGCGAGGAAGTCGTGGGGTTGCTGAAGGAAGGCATTTCGATCCAGGAGCTGTCCGCGCCGAAGGCGGTCGAGGCGGTGGATGGAAAGCTGACGGGCCTGCGGTGCTCGGCGATGAAGCTGGGCGAGCCGGACGCCTCCGGACGGCGGCGTCCGGTCGAGGTGCCGGGGGCCGATTTCACGATCGGGCTGGATTTCCTGGTGGCGGCGATCGGCCAGCAGCCCGCGCTGGAATTCCTGGACGGCAGCGGGATCGAGAAGAACCGCAAGGGCTACCTTGTGGCGGATGCGGTTGGGGCGACCTCGGTGAAGGATGTGTTCGCGGGGGGCGACGCGGTGAACGACGGGCCGCTGACGCTGGTGAAGGCGCAGGGTGACGGCAAGCGGATCGCGGCGGAGATCCTGCGGCGGGTGGCGAACCTGCCGCATCCGCCCGAAGCGATGCGCTGCGCGGGCGGGCTGGATCTGCCGGCGGAGATCCGCAAGCGGGCGACGCGCGTGGCGCGCGTGGGCATTCCCGAGCTGCCGGCGTTCGGCCGCATGGGCTTCGACGAGGTGGTGCTGACGCTGAAGAAGGAGGATGCGCAGGCCGAGGCCGGACGCTGCCTGCGGTGCGACCGGTTCTGCTCGATCTGCGCGAGCGTGTGCCCGAACCACGCGTTCCTGACCTATCAGACGGACGCGTTTTCGGCGGAGCTGGCGACGTGGACGGTGCGGGGGGGCAAGGCCGTGGAGGGGCGTCCGGAGGCGTTCGCAGTGGCGCAGGCGTACCAGACGGCGGTGCTGACGGACTTCTGCAACGAGTGCGCCAACTGCGCGACGTTCTGTCCGACGGCGGGGAGGCCGTTCGCGGACAAGCCGCGGCTGTACGTCTCGAAGAGCGAGTTCGAGGCGCAGGAGGGCAACGCGTTCCGGATCACGGGGACGGGCGCGGCGCGGAAGATCGCCGGCCGCTTTGGCGGGGCGACGCACGAATTGACGCCGAAGGGCGCGGGCCATGAGTACCGCGCGCCGGGGCTGACGGTGGCGCTGGACGCGCGGCTGCGGCCGGCGGGGACGCCGGCGGTCTCCACGCCAGAAGGCGCAAGCTTGGGGCTGGTGCCTGCGGCGGTTCTGGCTGTGCTGCTGCGCGGCATCGCGCCGGAGCAGCTGCCCGTGGCGGTGGAATAACGCGGGGACCATCACGGGAAACAAGGCGGGACGGCGGAAAGCCGTCCCGCAATGTATGGTCCGGACGAGAGAACGGGGATGTACAGATGTTTGTAAACATCTGCCGAATCGAATGCCTGGAACAACAAGGGATCTTCGTGATGGAGAATCATCGGCTGTTCTGAAGCAGGCGGGCCAAGGCCCGGGCCACAGGATGGGCCGGAGTCGAAAAGCAATAGCGGCCCGAATGGGAGCATGAAAAGCCGCTTTGTCGCAGAATCGACAGGTGCTGGACCAAGGCGGATCGGGAAAGGCTCAGACGCCGCTGCAAGTTCCCGATCGTGTCGGGCTGCGCGATCAAGGCGCGGGCAATGGCGATTCGGCGCTCGTTGGCGAGGCCTTTGGCGATGCGACAGATTTTCGAATCCCAACGGGGGGAAGCGGTCCCGAGGGCCGTTCGGAGCGCGCTGAGCAGCGGCAAGGCGGAGGACACTTGAGGATCGGGTTCCATCCGGTAGATCAACGGAATGCCCTGTCGATGGGATGCCAACAGGCCGCGGGATTGGATGCGTCGCAATTCCTGGCTGGCGGCGGACCGCTTGATGCCGACGGCTATCCCCAGTTCCTTGACGCTTTGACCGGGCTGATCATATAGCTGGCGCAGCAGTTCGATGCGCTTCTCGCCCGCCAGCATCTTGCATGTCCTCCAGAGCGTGGGATGCAAGCCGGGATGGGAGGTGCCACCCATGCTTTTCAGAATGCCACGGATTTCTGGGAATGTACAGATGTTTACAAACATCTGTACGTTCTCCCGATGGACAGAAGGGGGGGGGG
>CAYODC010000230.1:0-3955 GCA_964402575.1 uncultured Verrucomicrobiota bacterium | reverse complement strand
CCCCCCTCTTCGTCCATGCCCACGTGTTCACCGTCGGCCCCTGCCACGGATCCATCAGATAGGCCGTGTCGCCCCGCAACCCCCGCAACACCACGCTGTGCGCCCCGCCGCTGTCCCAGCTCCAGCACACCCACACCGGGCGGCCCGCCGCCAGCTCCCCTTCCGCGGCCCGGCGGATCAACGCCCGGTCATAGAACCGCGACCGGATCCCGTCGTAGAAATCGAGAATCCGATCCGCCCCGCGCCGGTAGAGCCCGTCGTCGCCCGCCCCCTCCCCGGCCGTCCAGTTCCACGTGTTCGACCCGCCCGTGCCATGCTGCGCAATCGCCGACTGCGTCACCCGGCACCCGTAATACTCCAGGACCGCCTGCGCACACCCCGCCCAGCACCACAACCCCTGCTCCTGGTTGCGCTGCGGAACCGGCAGCACCTGCGCCGCGCACACCCCTGCCCACCCCGCGAATCCTGCCGCCAGCCACGCGGTTCTGCCCAACCTCGCCATCGCCTGCCTCTGCGGATCGCTCCGGTCCCGCCAATCCCTATTGCACGCTCAGGCTCAGCTTGTAGCCCGGTATCTGCCCGTTGTTGCCGCGCTCCCTCACCCGGACCACGTAGGTCCCCGCCGCCAGGCTGCTCACCACCACCCGCGACCAGCGCGTGCCCCCATAGTTGTCGTTGCCGGCCAGCGGCGACGACACCCCCCACCGGTAGATCCACACCTGCGTGTCGCCGCCCACATAGCCCTGCAGGCCCCCCGTCGTCACCACCACCCGGCTCCGGCGGCTCAGCCTGAACTTCGCAAAGTCTTCGTTGCCCGCCCGGTGGATGGTCCGCGCCTGCGACCGCCCCGCCGCCAGCGTCTTGGCCGAGTACGGCCCGTTGTCCGGCTCATAGCGGTCCTCCACCACCGTCGGCGACATCAGGTCCAGAAACAGCGTGTAGCCCGGAATCCTCCCGTTGTTGCCATACTCCCGGATCCGCACGTAGTACGTCCCCGGCCGCAGGCAGTAGCCGATGAACCGCGACCAGCGCGTGCCCCCGTAGTCGTCGCAATACCCCCCGTTGACCAGCCGCCCGCCGTTGGGCCCGTACACCCACATCTCCGTGTCCCCCCCCCCATAGCCCGACCGGCTGCCCGTCCGCAACCGCACCTTGCGCGCGCGCGTCAGCGTGAACTTCACCCAGTCCTCGTTGCCCGCCGCATGGATGCTCCTCCGCTGGGTCTGCCCGTCCGAGATCCGCCGCGCCGCCGTCTGCGAATTGTCCGGCTCGTACGCGTCCCCGGCCGCCGGCGGCGACGTCGTCAGCCGCAGGCTGTACCGCCACGTGTGCCCCCCGCCCCGCTGCGTCCACGCAAACGTGTTCACCGTCGGCCCGTTCCACGGATCCATCAGGTAGGCCGTGCTCCCGCTGAGCCCCCGCAGCACCACGAAATGCCCGCCACCCGAATCCCAATACCAGTTGATCACCACCGGCCGACGAGACGCCATCTCGTTCTGGACCGTGGCCTGGCTAATCGACGTATTGTAGGTCGCGCTCCGGATGTTGCCAAAGCGGTTCAGGATCAGGTCGATGCCCCGGCGGTAAATCCCCCCGGACGTGCCATCCCCGTAGCAGTAGTTCCAGACGTTCGCCCCGCCCGTCCCGTACTGCGCAATTGTCGTCTGCGTCACCGACCGCCCGTAGTAGGCCAGGATCGCCTGCGAACAACCCGCCCAGCACCACTGGTCCTTCTCCTGGTACTTCTGCGGCACGCTCAACACCTGCCCAAAACCCATCCCCGGCAGTCCCGCCAGCACCACCAGCGCCGCCCACCGGCCGGCCATTCTGAAATGTGGAGTCATCATGGCTGCTTCCCTCCACTTACCAACCCGCCAGATGGGCATCCACCACCGGCTTCAGCGCCGCCACCGCCTCGTCCAGCCGCCCCACCCCGGCCCGGCCCTCTTTCACCCGCGAGCCCATGGACAGGCCGCTCAGCGGCGTCAGGTTGTCCCCCCCCAGCTCGGGAACCGTGAACAGATACTGCTGCGCCTGGACCACCATCACCAGTTGCGGATGGTAGCCGCCGGACTCCGGCCACTGCTCCAGCAGCGTCCCCAGCGGCCCCGCCAGCGGCACGTAGCCCAGCGACACCGCCTGCCAGCCGCCCCCCACCCAATCCACCACCAGCACGGCCCGCACTTTTCCCCCCGCCTGCACCGGCACGTACCACAACGACGTGGCGCTCAGCAGCCCGCCGATGGCATCCCCCGGCTTCCAGGCCTGCAGCGCGGCCGGCGTAATCGTCTGGACCGGCATCGGCCGGCCCGGCACGGCTTCGGCGACTTCGCGCCCGTCCGCAAAGCCGTACTCGCTCCACATGCCCTCGGGAATTTGCGCCAGCAGCCCGGGCAGCCCCTCCGCCGCCGCCCGCGCCACGTCCTCCGGAGTCGCCCCCCCGGCCTCGGACAGCCCCCACGCCCCGCACAACCACGCCGCCGCCACCCACCATCGGATACGCCAGGTTTGCATGCCGCCTCCTTTTTCCGGGCCCGCTCGCCCGCCACGGAAAAATTACCCCCCCATGCCCCGTTCGTAAAGCCTGCACCTCAAACTTTGTTGAAATGTAAAATGTATAGACTTCACCCTCCCGCCATGAGGGTGAAGTCTATACATTACACTTTTCATTTCCCCGGTTTCACCCCACCAAACACGTAGTCCACGTATTCCTTCGCCAGCGGCTTCGTCGCCAGCGCCACGACCACCGCCGTCGCAAACGACAACGGCAGGGCCACCACGATCGGATCCACCACCGTCCATGTCAGGCTCCACGTCGCCGGCACCAGGTTCGGCTTGCCCAGCCATGCCTGGCACAGCCCAATCCCCCCCGCGGTCTTGCCATGCACGAACAGCAGCCAGAATCCGCTGGTCAGGAAACCGACCAGCAGCGACGCCACCGCCGCCGGCTTGTTCATCCGCCGCCAGAACAGCCCCAGCACGAACAGCGGCAGGAACGACGACGCGCACAGCCCCATGAAAATCGCCGTCGCCAGCGCAATGATGTTCCCGCGCACGTATTTGCCCAGCACCAGCGCCACCACGATCCCGACCACGATGGCAAACCGCGTGACATGGATGGACTTGCTGCCATGCTCGTGGTGCGCATACTGCTCGAACACGTCCCGCCCCAGCGCCGTCCCCATCGTGTGGAACTGGCTCGACATTGTGCTCATCGCCGCCGACAGCAGCGTCAGCATGAACACCACCCCGAACCAGTGCGGCAGCGCGCTGCGCACGTACGCCGGAATCTGCGGATCCGTGTTCCCCTGCAGCGTCGTGCCCAGGCCCACCGACCGCAGCACCGCGTTCAAATGCGGTTTCAAGATGTCCGGCCCGCCCGCTTCCCCCTGCACAATCTCCGTCTTCTCCGTCCACAGCGCATAGTTCAGCGGCGCCTCGTCGCCCGCCCCCGGCAGCCGGTAGCTCACGAACCGCTTCGTCCGGTCTTTCACTTCCTGCGGCGCGTTCGCCGTCACCAGCGACAGCTTACCCTTGCCGTCCGGCCCCGGATCCAGCCGCGCCGCGTCGTCCACCACCTGGCAGACAATCTCCTCCTGCTGCGCGAAATACACGTTCGACAGCGCCCCCACCGTGAACGCCACCCCGGTCATGAACAGAATGAAGATCCCGCCCGCCGCCGCCGCCCGGTTCAGCGACTGCTTGGACTTCACCGTCATGAAACGGACAATCAGCTGCGGCTGCGCCAGCACCCCGATGCCCACGCCCATCACGATTGTCGAGACCAGGATCCACCACATGTGATAGCCCACCGCCCCCGGCATCGGCGCCCCCGCCTCCGCAAACCCGAACCGCGGCATCGCCGTCCAGCCCTGGTGCCCGATCGCCTTCAGAAATCCCGGCACCTGGTCTTTCATCGCTCCCAGCGCCAGATGCGCCTCTGTCACGCCCCCCA
>CAYODC010000229.1:2163-3959 GCA_964402575.1 uncultured Verrucomicrobiota bacterium | reverse complement strand
CGCCGGAGAGGCCGAGCTTTTCCTGCGCGAGGGCTTCGATGGGCAGGCCGTGGCAATCCCAGCCGAACCGGCGTTCGACGGAATGGCCGCGCATGGTTTGGTAGCGGGGGGCAATGTCCTTGATGGTGCCGGCGAGGAGGTGTCCGTAGTGGGGCAGGCCAGTCGCGAAGGGAGGGCCGTCGTAGAAGATGTACTCTTTGGCATCCTTGCGGTTTTCGATGGATTTCTGGAACGTGCGGTTTTCCTCCCAGAACCGGAGGATGGCTTCTTCCATTTGGGGAAACGACATTTTGCTGGAAACGGGCTTGAACATATGGGTATTACCTCGCGTGGCGAAATCAGCCGCACATTGAAGGATGCCGAAGGGGATTTGTCAATTTCCATTCGGGCTTGGGATGATCGGCGGATCCGCGGGGATGGAGAAAATCCGCTTTGACAGGGAGCGGGGTGGCGCTACTCTGACCTCGCGAAAGAAGAGGGCATGCCAGCCATGAAGCATCGGATGGTCAGACAGGAGCGGCAACGGGAGACCAGCGGGGCAGGAGGGAATCCACGGGTTCCCATGACCTGGCGCGCGCTAGGGGTTGCGGGGCTGTTGCTGCTGGGCGGGATGATCCTCCCGGGGGAGGCCTTCACGCTGCAAATCCTGCATGGCAGCGATTTCGAGGCGGGCATTCCGGCGATCGAGGACATTCCGCGTTTCTCGTCAGTGGTGGAAGGGTTGAAAGCGGACCATCCG
Source organism: uncultured Verrucomicrobiota bacterium (assembly GCA_964402575.1). Taxonomy (GTDB): domain Bacteria; phylum Verrucomicrobiota; class Kiritimatiellia; order CAIQIC01; family Lenti-01; genus Lenti-01. The sequence goes on along the minus strand of CAYODC010000229.1, from coordinate 3,220 downwards.
TCCAACACGGTGGTGTTGTCTTCGGGGGACAACTACATCGTGGGGCCGTTCATGAATGCGGCGGCCGATCCCGAGGCGGGATTCAACGGGGTCAAGGGCCGGGGCGACATCGCGCTTCTGAATGCGATCGGCGTGCAGGCCAGCGCCTTCGGCAACCACGAGTTTGACGACGGCACCGCGACGGTGCGCAGCCTGCTGCGGGCCGACGGCGCCGTGGAATATGTGGGGACGGCGTTTCCGTACCTGAGCGCGAACCTGGTGATGACCAACGACAACAACTTGAAAACGCAGGTCGTGGGGGACGGACAGGATGCGGCGGGATTGGCGAATCGCATCGCGAAGAGCTGCACGCTTTCGGTGGCCGGCGAGACGGTCGGGTTGGTCGGGCTGACGACGCCGGAGCTGGCAAGCCTGAGCAGTCCGGGAGCGGGGGTGGGGATCCTGACCAACCTCGCGGTGGAAGTGCAGGCGGCGGTGGATGCATTGACCAACGCCGGGATCAACAAGATCGTGTTGCTGTCCCATCTCCAGCAGGTGGAATACGAGATGGAGCTGGCCGGCCGGTTGCGCGGGGTGGATGTCATCGTTGCCGGGGGATCGCATGCGTTGATGGCCAAGGAGAGTGACCGGCTGAGGACCGGAGACGAACGCTACGGGGACTATCCGGTGGCCATGGCCGATCGCGACGGGCACCCGATCTACGTGATCAACACGGATTCCAACTATCGCTACGTGGGGCGGTTCGTGGGGGATTTCGATGAAAGCGGGATCCTGACGAATGTCCACGGGAAGAGCGGCGCATATGCCGCCGATGAGCAGGGGGTGTTGGATACCGGGAACCATCCCGCCGCCGCCGGTGTGACGGGGATCGTGGCCAAGCTCGCGCAGATCATTGACGAGAAGGACGGGAATCTTGCGGGGCGGACCGATGTCTTTCTGAACGGAATCCGGGAGAGTGTGCGCACGGAAGAAACCAACCTGGGGGACCTGACGGCGGACGCGAACCTGAGGGCGGGGCGGCAAGCCGACCCGACGGTTTCGATTTCGCTGAAGAACG
>CAYODC010000229.1:0-2153 GCA_964402575.1 uncultured Verrucomicrobiota bacterium | reverse complement strand
GGGGGATCCGGGACTCCATCGGGGCAATCCTGTCGGCGGGGGGGGCGGCGGTGCGGGTGCCCCCGCTGGCCAATCCGCGCGTGGGAAAGCTGGACGGGGACATCTCGCAGCTGGACATCGAGAATGCGCTGCGGTTCAACAACGCGCTGGCGCTGGTGACGCTGACGGCCCAGCAGTTGCGCGACACGATGGAATGGGGAGTGGCCGGCCAGGGCACACCGGGACAGTTTCCCCAAGTGAGCGGGCTGAAATTCAGCTTTGATCCCACCCGCGCGGCGATGACCAATGGATATGAAGACGGCCATCCGGTCCAGATTCTCTACCCCGGCGAGCGGCTACGGTCGCTGGTGGCGTTGCGGGAAGATGGCCGGCAGGATCTGGTGGTGGAAAACGGGGTTTTGGTGGGCGACTCCAACCGGACGTTCCGGGTCATTACACTCCAGTTCCTGACGACGGGCGGGGATGGGTATTTTGCGCTGAGCCAGGGCACGGAGAAAACAGCGCTGGTGGCGGAGGGAGAAGACATCCGCTACGAGACGACGGGAGCGGAGCAACGGGCGCTGGCGGATTACCTGTCTTGGCTGGGTATTTGCAGAACGATGGATGTCGCCGCTGCCGATGACGAGCGGATCCAGCGGTTGAATGCGCGCACCGACGGAGTTCTGCAGCCGGAAGTGACCGGATTGGCGGGAGACGGGCAGGCCTTGCAGGTGACTTTCCGCACCCTGCCAGGGAAAGCGTACGTGGCCGAAGCTGCGCCGGCCGTGGCCGGGGCGTGGGAAGAGCTGGCCGAGCCGGCATGCGCAGAAGGCGATGGCTACGAGCAAACGGTGTCCTTCCCGATTGCCGCAACGGCCCGCTATTTCCGCATCAAGCGCCAAGTTCCGTAGAACGCGGGTGCAGGGGGCGGGCGGGGAGCGCACCGTTCCTATTGGCTCCAGCCGAGGCCGCGGCCGCTGGAGTGGGTCCGGAGCTGGCCATCGGGGGTGAGCCGGATGTGATAGCCCATGGCGGTGACAGAGGTGTGTCCCGGCCGGGGGACGCGTTCGAGGGAATGCGGATCATAGAAACTGACGTTGTACCATTGCAGGGGATTGGTCGCATCATGGGCGGTGGCCTGGGCGTCGTAGTGGCAATCCACGGCCCAGAACCAGAGATTGGTGGGGTCCTGGTGGTAGAGTTCCGCGGCGTGGCGACGGGCGATCGGGACGAGATCGTCGAGCAGGAGCGGAGGGGAGGGGTCGGTGGGATCGATCTGGGGGGCGGTGACGCAGCCGGCGGCCACGGCCAGCAGCAGCATGGAGAAAAGGGGTTTCATGGCTTTCGGGCCTTTCGAATGGAGGAAGGTGCGCTTTCGTTGACGCCGGTGACGCGGCCGTCGGGGGCGACCTGGGCGCTGACCAGGCGGGCAGAACGGGTACGGGCGCCCTCGTTGGTGGTGACGAAGATGGAGGCGACATCCTCGAATTCCACCCGGTAGGTCCGGCCGGAGATGGAGCCGCGGTCGAGCAGGGAGATTTGCTTGAGGCGCAAGTGTTCAAGGTTTTCGTCCGGGAAGCGGCGGAGGATGCCGGCGCGGGCGGAGAACACGGCGCGATCAAGCCCCTGCGAAGGGGCTGTTTGGCAGCCGTTCAGCAACAGGCCGGCGGCCAGGGGGATCCAAGCCCACCACATGGGCCGGACGGCGAAATCAGACGGGCGTCTTTTCATGACGCGATGCTAGCGCCGAACGGGGAGGAAAGACAATGGCGAATTGGGGGTGGCGGAGCCGATGGATCAGGGGGAGCGGGGGATGACGCGGCATTTGCCGCCGGTGGCGCGGGCGATGGACTTGTAGTAGTCGATGGCCTGCTTGCCGCGGTCGTTTTCGAAGGGCTTGTACAGGATGGGGTAGAAGCGAACGGACTTGCCAGTGGTGCTTTCGATGCCCTTGATGAACTTTTCGATATCCTCCATATGGGTGGGGATTTCGACGCCGGTATTGACATCGCCCACCTTGAGGTAGGGGGGGTCGTCGGAGAGGACGAAGACGGTATCGGCGCCCATTTCGACGGCCATTTTGATGGCCATGTGGGGGGTGGAGCCGGAGTGGCCGCGCAGGTTGCCCTGTCGGCGGCCGTCAAAGGGCTGCATGAGCCATTCGAGGCCCTTGG
>CAYODC010000228.1:0-3959 GCA_964402575.1 uncultured Verrucomicrobiota bacterium | reverse complement strand
AATGGCTGGCCGCGAAAACCGTGTCAATGAGGACATAGGCCGGACGCTTACTTTCAAGGAGGGGAATTTCGAAATCCGTTGCTTTGAACCATTTCCGTGCCATTCGTGATTTTCGTGGTTATGCCTCGGCCTTTCCTCTGCTACGATGCCCCCCATCCCCACTTGAAAATTGACCATTGGATATTGACCCATTGGATATGGATTCCCCCATCCTCCTCGCCGCCATCAACGCTCGCCACAACCACACCACCCCGGCGCTTGCCAGAGCGAATCCACGCCGCGTCGCTCAATCGATCGAAAGCATATATGTCCCGATTCCCGTGATGACAACCGCGAGAATCTTTGGACATAGATGCCTCGCGTGGATTTTCTCGGCCGAAACACTCGGGAAAAATACGGTCAGAAATATCCCGATGGCTAACACAAATAGCGGTTGATAGGACTCCGCGAGAAGCACTAGTCCGATGGGGGCAAGCATGTATGCAACCGATGAAGCGATGTTGCCCAATATATACAGGGATTCGTTGGCCACGTTGAGCGACAAAATCGCCTTCGAGTTCGTTCTCAGCGCCAGCAGAAAACTGGCTCGGTACGACCGCGAGAGAACGAAAATGACGATCCCCGCCAAAAGAAGCATCACATGCTCCCAAAAGAGCGAACGCCACAAATTCTCCTCGAGGGCGACGCCCTTGAAGATCACCGATTCCAAGGCCCATAGAAATGCGGCAAGAGTCATCGGAACAACGGTTTCCATGCGAAACTTGAATTTGTTTGTCGAATCGAGCTCGAACGAAACAAGCGTGGTCCCCAAAATGATCAATGCCATCGCCGCAATCTGCAGCCGGGTCAGCAGCTCGCCAAGGACAAAATAACCCAATATGCAGCCAAACAACGGAACTAGCTGGTAAAATACGATGACGACCGAGGCCTCGTCATTCTTGAGTGCCGCCAAATAGCACCACAGAACCCCCACATTGAGGAGCCCGACGGTTGCCAGAAGCAGCATGTTCCGGCCTCCCACCATCAACACGCCTGGATCGATCAGAAACAGAACCGGAATGGCCAGCACGGAAAGGAAGGCGGAAATCAAGATAATGGTTCCAACGCCCCCCTCCTTGAAGTACCTCTCCAAAAGCAATTTGTCGATGTGGTTGGTCAGTGCGTATAGAAACGGACCGATCAGTGCGATTAAAAACCAGGTCATACGCGGCTTTCTTTCGGCAGATTATTTGAAACCATCTTTTCCTGCAAAAACAACTGAAAGTACCCTTCATATCGGCGCTGGAGTTCCGGAATCATCCAATCATCTTCCGTGATGATTTTTCGGCAGTATCGACTCCCGCATGAGCAGCGCATTTCATATCGCGGAAGGCCTGCCACCGGGTGCAAGCACATGGCATAGTCAAAGGCGATTTCCTCGTCTGCCGCTATGTCTCTCATCGCCACAAGCCCAATTTGCCCAAGAAAACCGACCGTTGGTTCGCAGCTGTGATTGATGTAGTCCGCCGCACCCAACGGATAGCCGGGAGGAGTTGCAAGCACATGGGATTCCGAAATCTGAACGCCATAATCACCTTCTTCTTCGGATGCGCGCATTACCCCCCCCCCAGCAAAACAATCAGTTCGCCTGCGCTGATCGCTTTACAAGCGAATAGTCCCTTGCCGCATCGCGGCGTGGCGCGAACTTCCGCCCGAGAATCGACCCAGGAAAGCGGAGTACATGCATAATTCATAATAGCCACCCACATGAAGCACACGCGGAAAGATTGTCGCGGATAAATGACTCGCCAATGTCATTGCGATAATACATTCGGGGAATGATGATGTTATCGATCCGCTGATAGGTGGCGGATCGGGCCGCCTCGATGGTGGTTCCGTATCCGGTGATGTGCATGGCATAGCCAGTGTGGCCAACGATCCGGAAATGTTCAGCACCCACGGAATCAATTTCCTTGGACACTTCTTCAAAATGAATATGCGGCCAGTCGTCCGGCCCCGGCGGCTGCCGAAAGTGAATGGCCAATCCGCGCGGGTCCAAGGCGCAATCGCAATTATGTACACAAAACGGAAACGGCGGCACGGCGACCAGAACCACCACCGCGAAGCCCTCGCGCCATTTCAGATCACAAGGCTTGCCGTCGGCAACAGCCTTGAGGAATTCGCCCCACGGGGTTTCATGCAAGGCCATCTGGGCCTGCACGGCGGGATAGCCGAAACGCGTGGTGGCCTCCATCGGCCAAGCACCCTCTTCGTTGACCATGCAATTGATGTCGAAGTCGCCACGGAACCCGATCTTCTGGAGATAGGGCTTGAGCGGCGCCAGCACTTCGCGGAACAAGCGGTTGTTCTCGTCGGCAGTGTACCAAAGCAGCGTGCCCATTTCGGCTGTCTTGGGACCAAGGTCGCCGGGAAACAGCTTCTTGTGCTCGATGTTCAGTTCAATGGGGCCGACCCAATCGGTGCCGTTGAAGTACCGGGCAACGCCGATCTCCACTCCATGGATTCTCTTTTGAAGCGCGTAGCGGGAGGGCTTCCCGGCGTCATGCCGTGCGGCGTTTTGGAGAAGATCGATCACATCGCGGCCATCGGGCAGGCGACCGACATAGCAGGATGTCTTGTCGGCGTGGCCGTTGTGCTTCACGACCCATTCGCCGCCGGCGCGCTCGACAAGTTCCGCGGCCTTTGCGGCCGAATCAAAGGAAAAGGTGGGAATGGTTTTGAGCCCATGCGCCGCAAAAATCTTTTGCGCATGTTCGCGGTCGTCTTCCAGAAGATCGCCCCCGGCGCTGCCACCCACCACGGAAAACCCTTCCGCGCGGAGACGGTCTTGGAGCGGGCCAAAGCCGTTGTCGTCGCAAACCACCAACCCCGACTTGCCAACCCAATCAAGCCCCGCGTCAAGCGTGGCGATTTTTTCGACCCACCCATCCAAGGTTTGGGCATAGGCGGAGTTGCCAACATGCGCCCGAACCTCGTGCCCTTCCTTCGCCAGTCGTGCGCACAAACTGGCGCCCGAAAAATCTTCCGTCACAAATAGTATTCGCATGGGTTTGGGATTCTTGGGTGGAAGGCCGGGGTTGAATTTCGCCAATAAAAGAGGGCGCAACCTTCTTCGCATATATGTCTCCCAAGAGGGCCGCCAGGCCCCATATCGAAACATATAAACTGGAAGGCGCGCCCCATCGGGCGCGCCCTTCACAGCTTCGTTTCGATACTTCAATCTGGCGGATTTCTTGGGAAACGATTCTGCAATGACGCAAAATCTAAAATGTCGAAAATGGGTTGTTCGCTCTACGCTCTTCTCCTGTGCCGACTCGGGAAATCACCCGTGCCGACGGCCAGCACCATAGCAAGCCCCCTCCCGCCCGTCCAGCACTCGAAATCCGCTGTCTTGAAACGTTTTCGTGCCATTCGTGATTTTCGTGGTTATGCCTCCGCCTTTCCTCTGCTACGATGCCCCCCAGAAAATTGACCATTGGATATTGAACATTGGATATGGATTCCCCCATCCTCCTCGCCGCCATCAACGCCCGCCACAGTCACGCCTCCCTCGGCGCGCGCTATCTCCTCGCCAACATGGGCGACCTCCGCCCGCAAACCCAGCTCCTCGAATTCACCCTCCAGCAATCCGCCACCGAAATCGCTGCCGCCATCGTCGCGCACTCCCCAACCATCCTCGGCCTCGGCGTCTACATCTGGAACGCCACCCGCGTCGCCGAACTCCTCCCCCTCCTCCGCCACTCCCTTCCCCACCTGAAAATCATCCTCGGCGGCCCCGAAATCGCGGAATTCGATCCGCCGGGTCAACGCCCCGGCCTACAACCCATCCAGCGCCTTCCTGTAGCCCAGGGCGTTGACCTGGGCAGCTGTTGCGATTTCCTGATCCTCGGCGAAGGCGACCTCGCCTTCGCCGCGCTCTGCCGCGACCTGCGTTCAGACCCCCACGGGCTTGCCCCGTG
>CAYODC010000227.1:0-3970 GCA_964402575.1 uncultured Verrucomicrobiota bacterium | reverse complement strand
TGGCGCTGGTGAAGAAGAAGATGGTGGTGACGGGGGATGCCTTCATCGAGCTGACGCGCGGGTCGGGGGCGGAGCTGCCGGAGAGCGGGGCGGCGATTGCGTGCGTGAAGGACACGGAGATCCTGCAGATGCTGGAGGAGGCGCTCGACACGCTGGCGATCGAGGCCGAGAACACGCTGCGGCTGGTGAACCGGGCGATCGAGGAATACACGTTGCTGGCGGAGAACCTGAACGATCCGAGCAACGGGATTCCGCAGCTGATGGGGCAGGTCAACGGGCTGATGGACGACGTTCGCAAGGGCGAGGGGCTGCCGGCGAAGGTGTTGAACGATCCGGCGCTGGCGAAGGATGTCGCCGACATCGTGGCGCAGGCGCAGGAGTTGATGGAGAAGGTGAATGCCATGGCGACGGACCTGCAGAAGACGATGGAGAAGCTGCCGGTGATGGCGGACACGGTGTCGGGCGAGGTGGACAACCTGCCGGTGGTGATCGGCGACACGCAGGCGCTGATGCGGGAGACGACGGTGTTGCTCGAAGGGTTGCAGAAGCACTGGCTGTTGAGGAAGTACATGGAATCGGACGACGCGTTTCGCGCCGAGGAGGTGCTGGTGCCATGAGAACAGGGGACAGGGTTCAGGGTTCAGGGTTCAGGAGTCAGAATGGGAATTCCAGGCCGGGCCGATGGGCGGCGCTGGTGGCGATCGTGCTGGCGGGGGGGTGCGCGGCGCCGAAGGCGCAGTTCACGGATGCGGACTGGGTGTCGCATGCGACGACGGGGCGGGGCTGCTACGAGCGGGGCGACTACCGGCGGGGGGCCGACGCCTACGGCCGGGCGCAGGAGCGGGCGCGGGCGCTGGATGATGCGGATGCGCTGGCGGTGGCGGCGGTCAACCGCGCGACTTGCCTGCTGGCCGGCGGCGATGCGACGGGGGCGCGGGCGGCGGTGGAGGAGGCGCTGGCGGATGGCCGGGTGTCGGCGGTGCGCCGGGCGGAATTGCAGGTGGCGGGCGCGCGGGCGCGGCTGGCCCTGGGCGAGGCGGAAGAGGCCGTGGCCATGGCGGGTGCGGCGCTGGAAGGCCATCCAGTCGCCGGAGTGCGGGCGCAGGCTGCGCTGGTGCGCGGGGCGGAGGCGTTGATGCGGGAGGATTCGGCGGCGGCCGGGAAGGCGCTGGCGGAGGGGCTGAGCGTCCAGGAATGGGCGCGGCAGCCTGCGACGATCCGCGCGGAACGCGCGGCGCAGCTGGGCGAGGCGGCGGCGCTGGAGAAGCGGTATGCGGAGGCCGTGGAACGGCACGAAGAGGCGGCGGCGCTGTGGAAGCAGGCGGGGCGGCTGCCGGAGATGGCGCGTGCGGTGGCGGAGGCAGGCCGCAGCGCGCAGGGAACGGGGGACCTGGCCGGGGCGTGCGAGCGCTACTACCGGGCCGCGCGGAGCTTATGGGCCCAGCACTTGCGGGCGGAGGCCCTGCAGCGGCTGGAGGAAGGGGTTTCGTGCGTGGAATTGGTGGAGGACGACGAGATGGCCAAGAAGTTGACGGAGAGGATGGTAACTTTCCAGAGCGGGCAGCGACTGTCGGAATAACGGAGCAAAGTCATGAAACAATGGATGCTGATCGGTTGTGTCGCGCTCTTGGCGACGGGCGCGTGGGCGGCGAAGGAGATGAGCGTGCAGGTGCGTGACGGGCAGTTGCGCAACCGCGCGTCGTTCCTGGGGACGGTGACGGGGACGGTGGCGTATGGCGACCGGGTGACCGTGAACCAGGCGCAGGCGGGCTGGTGCGAGATCGCAACCGCGACGGGCGCCACGGGCTGGATCCACGAGTCGGCGCTGACGCCGAAGCGGGTGGTGCTGAGTTCGGGGGCGGGCGATGCGCGCACCGGGGCCAGTGGCGAGGAAGTCGCGCTGGCGGGCAAGGGGTTCAGCAAGGAAGTCGAGGCGGAGTACAAGAAGCAGAACCTGAACCTCGACTACACGTGGGTGGACTGGATGGGCCAGCAGACGGTGCCGGATGCTCAACTGGTGCAGTTCCTGCAGCAGGGCGACCTGGTGAAGTGAAGGAGCACGCGATGAAACGAATGAAGAGCATCCAGTGGGCGGGAGTCGCGGCGATGGCGGGGGTGGCGGTGTGGCTGGCGGCGGGTTGCGAGACGGTCAACCAATTGACCGAGCTGGGTACCGGGATTGCGGTGGCGTCGGGCGCCATCACGACGAACGAGGCCACCAGCATCAACCGCACGACGCAGGCGGTGACGAAGACCTTCCAGGACATCACGCCGGAGCAGGAGTACTACATCGGCCGCACGGTGGCGGCGACGGTGCTGGCGAACTACAAGCCCAAGACGGGGGCGGACCGCCTCCAGGCGTACGTCAACACCCTGGGCCAGGCCCTGGCGCAGTTCTCGGCGCGTCCGGAGACCTTCGGCGGCTACCACTTCATGGTGCTGAATTCGGACGAGATCAACGCCTTCGCGGCGCCGGGCGGGCTGATATTGGTGACGAAGGGCCTGCTGAAATGCTGCCAGAACGAGGACCAACTGGCGGCGGTGCTGGCGCACGAGATCGGGCACGTGGAGAAGCTGCACGGGTTGCGGGCGATCCGCACCGGGCGGTTGAATTCGGCGCTGACGGTCCTGGCGGTGGAGGCGGGCAAGAACCTGGCCGGCGAGCAGCTGGCGGAGGTGACCCAGGCCTTCGACGAATCCATCAACGACATTGCCGGGACGCTGATGAACAGCGGCTATTCGCGCAAGCTGGAATACGAGGCGGACGCGGCGGCCGTGGCGATCCTGAAGCAGGCCGGCTACCAGACCGGCGCGCTGGTGGCGATGCTGGAGAACATGGAGAAGAACTGGGATTCATCGCGCCGGGATTTCGCGGCGACGCATCCGCCGCCGGCGGAGCGCATCGCGCAGCTGAAGAAGATCGGCATGGCGTCGACGCAGGCCTCGACGAATTCGCGCCAGCAGCGGTTCCTAGCGGCGACGCATGGCCTCTAGCCGGCCGTTGCGGATGAACAAGAAGGTGGTGTACGGGCTGCTGGCCGGGGCGCTGGCGGCGGGGAGCGCGGGGCTGCTGGACCGCGCAGGTTTGGCGTCGCGCTGGGACAATCCGTTGTCCGACTGGCGTGCGCGGCTGCTGGCGAAGCCGTCGGCGGCGACGGAGCAGGTGAAGCTGATCCTGCTGGACCAGTACAGCCTGGACTGGGCCAGCAAGGAGATGGGGCTGTCGTGGCCGTGGCCGCGCGAGGTGTACGGTCCGCTGCTCGACTATCTGAGGCGCAACGGAGCGAAGGCCGTGGTGTTCGACGTGCTCTATACCGAGCCGTCGGCCTATGGCGTGGCCGACGACGAGGCGCTGGGGGCGGCGGCCGGACGGTTCGGCAACTTGGTGGGCGCGGTGTTTCTGGGCAAACAGACCGACCAAGTCGTGAAGTGGCCCGAGGGGGTGCCGCGCAATCCGATCTCCATCGAAGGCTGGCCGGGCCTGGCCAAACGGACGGCGGAATCGGAGTTCTTTTCCCCGGGAGCGGCGTTTCCGGTGCCGGAAGTGGCGACGAACGCGGCGTGGCTGGCGAACGTGCGGGAAGTGCCGGACGGCGACGGGGTGTTCCGGCGGGCCATGCCGTTCCGGATTTTCGACGGGCAGGTGCTGCCCTCGCTGGGTTTTGCGGGCTGGCTGGCCGGACAGGCCGAGAAACCCGTGGCGGCCCGGATCGAGGGGAATCAGTTGGTTGCGGGCGACCGGCGGATTCCGCTGGATGCCGCCGGGCGCATGATTTTGAAATTCCGCGGAAAGTCGCGGACGCACCAGGCCTTCGGCGCGGCCGCGGTGATCCAGTCCGAACTGCGGCTGCTGGAGGGGGGCGAACCGCCGATCAAGGACGGAAGCGCGTTCAAGGACGCCTATGTCCTGTTCGGTTTCAGCGCGCCGGGCCTGAAGGATTTGCGGCCCTCGCCGATGGACGAGGGATAT
>CAYODC010000226.1:0-3980 GCA_964402575.1 uncultured Verrucomicrobiota bacterium | reverse complement strand
CTCTGCAACGCCTACGACGAGGAAACCCTCACCGACGACAAGGGCAAGACCGACACCCGCACCGTCATGCGCTTCCACCCCTCCATCGCCCCCGTCAAGCTCGGCGTCTTCCCCCTCGTCAAGAACAAGCCCGAACTCTACGCCAAGGCCCGCGGAATCTTCACCCGCCTCCAGCGCCGCTGGAACTGCTTCTGGGACGAGTCCGGCGCCATCGGCCGCCGCTACCGCCGCATGGATGAGGCCGGCACCCCCTGGTGCGCCACCATCGACTTCCAAACGCTCGAAGACGACACCGTCACCCTCCGCGACCGCGACAGCATGCAGCAGGTGCGCCTCTCCGTGGCCGAACTCATTGACAAACTGGACGCGGAAATCGGATAGTCTGCCGCAGGAGGCCCCCCATGGAAATCCAGCACGATGCCCCCGACCTGTCTGGGGCGAAACCCTGTCCCGCCTGCAAGGCCACAGTCGCCCGCGATGCGGTCATCTGCATCCATTGCGGCTACAATTTCGCCACGCAAAAGAAACCCGGCGGCAATAGCTGGTTCGCCGCCAATCCGAAGCTCGTCGGCCTCGCCGGCGGCGGACTCGCCCTCCTGATCGCCGCGGCCGCCTACCTCCTGTGGCCGGAATCGGCTCCGCCTCCGCCCCCCTTCGTCCCCTCCCCCGCCGCGGAAAAACCGGCCCGCCCACCGAAGGAAACCCCTCCTCCCCAGACGGCCGCCGCGGAAACCAACGCCCCCGAACAGCCCGCCACCCCCCCCTCGCCCCCGAAGCCCACCCCCGAGGAACTCGCCGCCCAACAAGCCGAGGAAGAACGCCTTGCGCGCGAAGCCGAAGAAGCCCGCCTCCAGGCCGAGCGCGAAGCCTTCGAAGCCCGGAAGGCCCAGGCCGGACAAACCCTCCGCCAGAAACTCGATCTCCAGGAACCCCTGTTCCAAATGAACGACCCGGTCGAACTGCGCCGCAAAAACGGCCTCGTCGACAAAGGAACCTTCATGGGCTTTGCCGGCTCCGGCACCAACCGCGTGGCCCTCGTTGCCACGGCCACCGGACAGATCGGCGTCCCGCTCGCCGTCCTCGATCCCGCCTCCCGCCGGCGCATGGATCCCGAGTATCGCGAAGCCTTCATTCAGCACGTGCTGAATACCAAGCTCCCTCCCCCCTCTGAAACACAATCCCCGGAATAATCCGGAACCCTTCCCTGCGGCGCCTCAATTCCCCGTATAGGAGAACCGGGTGGATGTCCGCCCATGGTTGTCGCTCGACCGCACTTCCCTCGCCGTGGTCGGCACCGCCCGCGCAAATACGTGGTAGTTCCCCGCCCGGACCCTCCCCGCGGTCCATTGGCGCACCATCTGCCGCAGCCGCGTCGAACTCAGCGAAATGCTCCTGGCGCGCTGCGCCGGAATCGACAGCCCCGCAAAACTGGTGTAGCCAATCTTGCGGTCGTCCCCGTTGCCAAACACCGAGTCGCGCGACACGTAGAAATCCACCCGCACCCCTCCCGACGTCAGGTTCTGCCCCCGGTTGTAGATCTGGAACCGGCAGGACCGGAAGGTCCTCGACCGCGCATTGGCGGGCCGCCCCACGCGCAGGCTCCGCACCGACAAATCCACCCCCTTGGGCGTCGCCGTGCCCATCGTGTTCCGATAGTAGTCCAGCCCGCTGACGGAGAGGATCGGGTTGTAGGCGTTGTTCGGCCCCACGTTGAGCCCAATCCGCGGATCCACCGCCCACAGTCCCGTGGCATAGCCTGTGGCATCAAACCTCGCCCAGTGGAAGTACAAGTCATTGGGCTGGTTGTTCGCCGTAAAGTCCGCCCCCACCGCCCCGCCGCCCGCGGTGCGCGGCAACGTGGCATCCAGGATCTGGATCTGCGTCTTACCCAGCGCCGAAGTCGGCACCCACCACCAGGGATACTGGCCGGACAATGTCCACGTGCTCGGCCGCTGGCTGGCCGCCTGCGAAGAATCGATCATCCGCAATGCAGGCACCCCCCCGAAGAAACAGGCATTCAGGTTGGCGGTCAGGGTCTGCCCGAACGGCCCCGGCCCCGTTTCGGCGGTCTGCACCCACATTTCCACGTTGTGCTTGTAGGCCGTCTCCACCCCCGACTGGATCATCAACGCGCCGCCATCGAAAGACTGCAGCGCAATCGTGGACTTGAAGCCCGGATGGGGCCGGACGGGCTCCGCAAATGCCCGCCGGGCGGCAAAGTCGTAGTTGATCTCCGCCAGGACGAAGAACATCTTCGTTTCGCTCCAAATTGCAATCCGGTGCAACAACAGGCCCGTCTCCGCATCGAAATACGCGGTTCCCACGCTCTCGTCGGGCAGCATATAGACGACCTTCACGATGCTCCGGGTCGCCTTGGCCTCGAACATCGCCAGCGCCGGCAACAGCTTCATGCACGGCAGCGTGTCATAGTTGTACGACCTCCGGATCACGGTGGTGATCTCCAGTCCCTGCCAAACATTGCCGGCCCGCAGCGTGGCCAGCACCGTGGGATGGATCCAGAACGGCCCCTGCGAAGCCAGGTTGTGCGTGCGCTCCGCCACCGGCATCGGGCTCGTCCACTGGCCCGTCGCCGCGTGGTGCCGCACCGTCGCCCGGGTGCCGCTGACCGACTTGATCAGATAGGCCTCCTCGCCGTCGGTGGAATTGGCCCCCTCCCCGTCCACGCCGCCGAAATACCACGCCCGGACTCCCGATTGCATCCAGCCGGTGTCCGCCCCGCTCGCCGCCGCCGCCCACACCACGAACGCCACCATCCACCCGGCCATCTTGTTCATCGTGCTTCCTCCCGGACGCCGACTCCGCGCCCTCCACCAACATAACTTTCCAAACCTATCCCATGGAGTCAAGACCCGCAGCGCCCCCCTCCCTCATATTTCCGCTATCCGTTGACGGTCCGACGCCGCAACTGCCCGCAGGCGGCATCCACGCCCTTACCCTTGGAGTCGCGCAGCGTGCCCTCCACCCCATTCCGTTCCAGAACCTGCAGAAACGCCTCCATCGCCGCCCGCGGCGGCGCCTCGCCCGCAAATTCCTCGACCGGACTCAGCGGAATCAGGTTCACCCGGCACGGGAACCGCCGCAGGCGTCCCGCCAACTCCTCCGCATCGGCCCGCGAATCGTTGAATCCCTTCACCAACGTGTATTCGAACGTGATGTGCCGCTTCGTCTTCGCTGTGTACCCCGCGCACTCCCGCAACAACTCATCCATCGAATGCTTGTTCTCCACCGGCATCAGCTTCCGCCGCGCCTCCGGGTTCGGCGCGTGCAGCGATACGGACAACTCCACCTGGAGGCCCTCCTCCGCCAGCCGTCGGATGCCGGGGATGACCCCGCTGGTGCTGATCGTGATCCGCCGCGCCCCGATGTTCAATCCGTCCGGATGGTTGAGAATGCGCACGGACCGGAGCACCTCGTCGTAGTTGTCGAACGGCTCGCCCATCCCCATGTAGACCACGTTGTCCGGCCGCTTCCCCATGGCCGCCGCCACCAGCTGAACCTGCGCTACGATCTCTCCCGCCGACAAGCTGCGCGCAAATCCGCACTTCGCACTCGCGCAGAACGCGCACCCCATCCGGCAGCCCACCTGCGTCGACACGCATACCGTGTTCCGATCGCGCGCGGGAATCAGCACGGTCTCCACGGACTCGCCGTCGTCGAGCCCCACCAGCCACTTGCGCGTCCCGCCGGGATCGCCCGACTCTTTCAGGATCTTGACCGGCTCCGGCGTATGCGTTTCCGCCAGCTTCTCCTTGAGCGCCTTCGGTAGGTTGCCCATCTGCTCCCAGCGCGTCGCCCCCCTCACCTGCAGCCATTGCCACAGCTGCTTCGCCCGGAACCCCGGCTGCCCCGCCGCCTCGCACAGCGCCCGCAACTCTTCGGGCAACAGACCTTGCAGGGCCGTTTTCACATTCCGGTCTCAAATCGGGGTCAGCCCTTGAAAGTTGAATTTCACATGAAAA
>CAYODC010000225.1:0-3980 GCA_964402575.1 uncultured Verrucomicrobiota bacterium | reverse complement strand
ATCGTCAGCAGCGCCACCGCCAGGATGACCTCCTTGCGGTCGCGGATGACGCGCCAATAGTCCAGAAAATGCAGCGCGGTGCTTTGGGATTCTTCTGCCATGGGATTCGTCCTGAAGTGTCGGCGGGACCGCAGGGGCCCCGCCGGTCTGCCTGCGCCCTAGACAAGCGAAAGGCGGCCGTCGCCGGTCGCCTTTCCGCCCGTGCCGGGGCTAGAAGAGCTGGATCTTCCAGCCAATGTCGAACCGGTTCCGGTCATAGCTCACGCGGTTCAGGACATCGCTGTCCAGTTCCACGTACTGCCAGCTGGCCTCGATCCAGTTGATCCGGTTGATCTGATAGGCCACGCGAATGCCCACCAAATAGCTGTTCTCGTCGGCATCGCCCAGCGTGGAATCCAGCGAGTAGTCCGCGTCGTACTGGTTGAGGCTGAACGCGCTGCTGACGTAGAAGCTCAGCTTGGCGGTGAAGTCGTGCGCCAGGCTCAGGGAGAAATAGCTCCGGTTCTGGCTGGCGTAGCTGTCCACGTCCGACTCGTAGATCGAATGGGAGGCCGACGCCGTCAGGCGGGTCGCCGGCGAGGGCAGGAAGGTCATGGACAATTCGCCGTAGGGCCCGGTGTTGTCGTCGAAGCGCTCGTCGTCGTCATACTGGCGGTTCTGCACGCCGGCGCGCAGGCTGCCGATCATCTGCGGGCTGAAGGTCTGCTCCGCGCCCAGCCCGGCATAGATCGTGTTCGCGTCGCGGTTGGATTCGGAATCGGTGTAGCTCAGCGTCTGGTAGCGCAGGTCGCCCAGCAGCGATGTGCCGCTGCTCAGTTCCTGATGCAGGGTCAGACCCCCGACCAGGCTGTCATAGTCGTTCTCGCGCTGGGCCGGCGAATCGCTGGAATAGCGCAGCAGAATGTAGCGGCCCGAGACGTCGATCCGCGTCGTCTCCCTCAGCGCGTAGGACAACGTCCCCATGGCCGAATTGTAGTAGTTGTCATCCTCTTCGCGCACGACGAACCCCTCGTCTTCCAGCTCCGGCAGCTGGCCGGCCCGCAGGGAGTCGCTGAACGACAGCGACAGGCTGGGGCTGAAATTGTGCCAGAAATTCAAGTCCAGATCGTTGAGGAAATCCATCTCCTCGTCTTCCCGGTCGGCATACCACGTGACCGTCGGACGATACCGCAGACCCAGGAACGTGCGCTCCAGGTTCAGGTTCACCAGCGCCTCGATTTCCTCGATGATCCGGAAGCTCTCCTGCGCCGCCGGACGCCCTTCCTTGCCGTCCGACTGGTAGATGTTGTCGTCGTATCCCATCCGGAGCCGGTTGCTCAGGTGGAACGGGGAATCCGATTCCGCCCAGGCGGGCACCCCCAGCGCAAGCAGCAGTCCGGTAACGATGCAAAGTTGAATTGGTTTCATTCCTGATCTTCCTCTTGGTTGTGCTCTATGCCGCGGTTCGCCATCAATGGGGGGTCGGGGGAATCGGACGGAACTCGCCGCTGATCATTTCCATCTCGCTCAACACCCGGGTCACCAGATTCAAATCCACGGTGTACTGGATGCTGCTGCCCGGGGCCAGGGTTTCCCCGTAGACCAGCGGATCCGTCGAGGAAAGCGTCACATCCTGCGCCAACGCTTCCGGCAGGGCTTCCACCACCTGGATCGTCTGGCTCAGCCGCTCCAGCGAAATCCCGGCCTGCTTCAGCACGTTGATCCACCCCTGCGGATCGTTGGGGTTTTCCACCCGCTCATCCAGCCCAAGGGCTTGGACCAGTACGCGGGCCAGATCGGCCTTCGTCACCACCGCATCCAGCTTCCAGCCCGCCTGCGGCACAATCCCGTTCTGCATCAGGACGGCGAACATCTCCTGGGCCGACGGCGACGCCGGCAGGAACCGCACCAGCCCCAGCGCCTTGACCATCAACTCCGCCAACTGCGGATGCGAAACCGGCTGCGAGGCCTGCGCCTTGGCGGCTTCCCCTCTGGACTTCCCGCCCTGAGCCATGCCAATGGCCGGAGCCATCATTAGACCCGCCAACAACACCACGAGGACTTTCTTCATCTTCTGCATCTCCTTAGCCCGCCGGCTGGCCGTCTCCATATCTTTGATTCGGCCCGTTGTGGGCCATGATTCACCGTGGTCGAAATAATGCTTCACCCGCCCCCCTCTCGTCAACTGAAAATCCTCCCCCCTCCCGCTAATCTTTTGGGTGTCGCGGATAAAGCAAAGCAGGACAAATTCTGTAGTTAGCAAACCAGGAATTATTGAAGGGGGGGCTTGACAGCGCCCGGGGCGTGATACAGTGGGGGTGCCTTTGGCAGGATACGGCTCTGCGGGAGCGCAACCGGAGCGGCCGGAGGCACTGCGGTTGAGCCATCAGCCGGGGGCTTCGGCCAAACGGCCGGAGCCCCTTCTTCGGGCTGGGGCTCGTCAATCGCAGGCCCAAGCGGAAAACTCCGGGGGTTTGGGGGCGGCGCCCCCAACGTGGTATGGGATGGGAATGAAAAATACCAACAGTTGTTTCACCGCTTGGCCCTGCCCCACCTCCGCGACACGCTGGAACGGCTGCGCCGGCGGGACTTGTCCGCCGCCGAAGCCGCCGTCGAGCTTGAGGTGTCGCGAAGCCGCATTTACGCGCTGCTGACGGACTATTTGAAGGCCCGCGCAGGAGGCAGGCATGGCGCGTGGGAACCCGGCTGTTCCGGGGGAAACCACGCATCGCCCTGGCCGGAGGCGGTAGTGCAGATGTTGCGCCGGCGGCTGTCGTCTTCGCCGCCCTCGCCCTACAGCTTTGCCGCCAGCGAAGCGCTGCGGCTGCATGGGTTCCGTCTGGATCGCGCGCAGGTCCGCCATGGGCGGTCCGCAACGGACTGGCGCACGCGGCGGCGCCCCGGAAACCGCGCGCCCCGGTCCGGCGCTGGCAGCGGCAGCGGATCGGCGAACTGTGGCAGTTGGACGCGACGCCCCACGCGTGGTTCCCCGGAGATCCGGCCCTGTATCCCATGCTCAACATGCTCGACGACTGCAGCCGGCTGTTCGTGGGCTCGAAGATCTATGCGCGGGAACACCTGCTGGCCTACATGGACTTTTTGCCGGCGGCGTTCCTGGAATACGGCCTGCCGCTGGTGCTCTACGTGGACTGGCACAGTCTTTTCTTCCCGCAAAATCCGGACGCCCTGACCGAACTGGGGCGCGCCCTGAAGTTCTACGGGGTGTCGTTCCAATATGCGTCCACGCCCCAAGCCAAGGGAAAGATCGAGCGGGAGCACCAATATTGGCAGGGCCGTTTGCCGGCCTACTTTGCCGCCGAGCATATCCGCCACATTCCCGACGCCAACGAGGCCATCCAGAGCCTCCGGCATCATCGCAACGAGTACGAAATCCACCGCGAACTGGAGATGACCGCCCAAACGGCATGGGATCGGGCGATCGAAGCGGGTCGGTCGGCCCTGCGCCCGGCCAAGCCGGACGCCTGGTGGCCCTACGTGTGGAGCCACAAGCACAAAACCCGCGTGGGCGACGATGGGCGCATCCAAATCGGCGGCAGCCGAATACGCCTGGAGGTGCCCCCGCGAACATCCGTCGTGCTCTGCCTCCACCCCGACGGCTCGCAATCGGTCCTGTCCCAGATGCCCGACCCCGCACAGTTGCCTGTCGTCCTGTTCACCAACCGGGCCAGGTGAAAAATGTCCTGGTTTGCTAACTACAAAAAATTCCTGCTTTGAAAACTACACGGCACCCGCTAATCTTTTGGGTTGCCTTTCCACACCCCGTGGCGCAAGATGTCCACCCTCATTGACGTTCGTATTTTCGAGAGGGAGCAAGTTCCATGGCCAAACTCATCGGCATGTCCGGCGACTTCAAGGGGCGCGAGTTCCCCATCGAACAGGGTGAAATCACCATCGGCCGCAAGGCCGACAACCTCATCCTGCTGGACAATCCGGCCATCTCCAGCCACCACTGCCGCATCCTGCACAGCGGCGACAGTTGC
>CAYODC010000224.1:3675-4023 GCA_964402575.1 uncultured Verrucomicrobiota bacterium | reverse complement strand
CTCCCGCCGTCAGCATGTCGCGCACCATCCCCAGCACGCGGCTCAGCATCGTGAAGCCGCCCACCGTGATCGCAAACCGGATGACGTTGCGGTTCTCCATGGATCGCCTAGCGGACCTGGGCCCCGGCCTTCCCCGCCGACGGACACAGCCCCGCCACCGCGCACCCCGCGCAATCCGGCTTGCGCGCCCCGCAGCACCGCCGCCCGTGGAACACCATCGCGTGCGACCAGTCCGTCCAGTCCTTCTCCGGCACGATCTTCTGCAGCACCCGCTCGATCTTCCCCGCATCCGTCTCGTTCTTCACGAATCCCAGCCGGTTCGACAGCCGGATGAAATGCGTGTCCACC
>CAYODC010000224.1:0-3665 GCA_964402575.1 uncultured Verrucomicrobiota bacterium | reverse complement strand
AGCAGGTTCGCCGTCTTGCGCCCGATCCCCGGCAATCCCACCAGCACGTCGAAATCCCCCGGCAGCTCCCCGCCGAATTCGCCCGCGATCCTCCCCATCAGCGCCCGGATGTTCTTCGCCTTGTTGCGGAAAAAACCCGTCGAATGAATCTCGCGCTCCAGCGTCTCCTGCGGCGTCCCCGCCCAGTCCTGGGCCGTCTTGTATTTCCGGAAAAGGGCCGGCGTCACCAGGTTCACCCGCTTGTCCGTGCACTGCGCCGACAGGATCGTCGCCACCGCCAGCTCCAGCGGCGTCCCCCAGTCCAGCTCGCACTTTGCGTCCGGATACACCTTCCGCAGCCGCCGCAGGATTTCCCCGGCACGCGCACGCTGTCCTGTCCGCGTCTCCGCGCCCATGGCCGCCCCTTACGCTTCTTCCGCCAAGTCCTGCAGGTAGCGCAGCCGCCCGTTCACATAGGGCCCCGGAAACTGCTCCTCCAACAGCTCCAGTTGGCGGCCGGAATCGAACACGTTCACCAGCGCCTCGTAGTCCGCGCGCGAGAAATTCAACACCGCTTCCAGCTTCTTGCTTCCCCGGTCCTGCACCACGAAGCACAACTGTTCATCCGTTGAATCCTGTGCATCGAACAGCAGCCCCTTCTTCTCCGCCGGAATCTTCTCCGGATTCTGCTGGAACATCATGTACTTCACATGTTCCACCAGCCGGGCATCGAGCCCTTCCTCCAGCAGAAAGATCCGCTCGATCAGTTCGCTCCACTCCACCACCAGGTGCACCTCCGGAGCCGCCACGTCCGGCGGCAGCAGCCGGTTCAGTTCCTCCACCGCTCCCCGGAACCCCTCCTCCACCTCCGCCAGCGTCCGCCCCACCGTCAGCGGTTCGTAATGGATTAAAATTTCCTGATCTCGGTCATGGTAGACTAGCGGCTTATCCACCCGAAAGCTTTTCTGGCAGCCCGCGCAATCCACCCGGTTGATGCGGTTCGCCAGCAGCGCCTCGCGCAGTTCCGGCTCCTCGTCCAGGTCCAGGCTGTCCCACAGCTCCACCGGCTGTTCCCGGCCGCAGAACGGACAGGCGATCTCGTGTTGTTTCTTTTGCGACATAGGCCGCTCACTATCCAACCCCGTCCCTGAAAAATCAATGCAGAACCCGCCCTCACCCCAGCGGCCGGCCCTCCCCATCGAACCGCGGGGCCGCGGTCACGGCCGGATGCAGATAGATCGGCTGCAATTCCTCCCCTGCCTGGCCGCTGAAGAACAGACGCCCCACCCATTCCGCCTGGGGCACTCGTCCCGGTTCCACCCATTCCGTTTGGGGCCATTCCGCCCCGCGGGAATCCGCTGGCAGCAGCTTCCAGTCCCCCTCCTGGCTCACGCCGATCCCCGCCCCGCGCCCAAAGCATCCCGCCCAGATCGTCCCTTTGCGCGCCTCTCCCCACACCACGACTCGAGGCAATTCTTGTCGCTCCGTCAAAACTTGCGCCGCCAGGGCCGCCGCGCTGCTGACGGTCCAAACCAGTTTGCCGCCGGGCAGTGCCCACCCTCGCGCCGCCGTCAGGCTCACTCGCAAACCTGTATACGCCCCCGGACCCCGCCCGACTAAAAAGGCATCCACTTCCGGCAACGTCCGTCCCGCCTCTTTCAGTAGTCTCTCCACTGCCTCAAACAGCCCTTGGCTGCGCCGATGACTCGCCTCCACGCACGCCACCGCCGCCATCGAACCTCCGTCCAGCAAAGCCAAACTCGCCTGTCCCGTAGAAATTTCCAGCGCCAACACCTTCATGGCCGCCACGTTGTACCCTCCCCCCCATTCTGTCAATGTTTAGACCCCAATCCATGATCGAATTTCCAGTATTTATAAAAACTAGATCGTTCTAGATATTATAAATACTAGAAACAACAAAGAATTCACCAACAGAACGAATTCTTATGCCTTAATCTCCATTAAGATAGGGTTTTCCCAAAGCTTCTTGTAAAACTCCTGACGGCGTTGGCACAAGAAGGTTTTGGGAGGCAGGATTCAGTGGCCACAATGCTGCTATTTCTGTCCGTGAATGGGTTCGATAGGCTGTTCATTCTGAATCCTGAATTCGGATCTTGAACAATGCAGTTGCGCAAGAGCCTGCATAGTATGAAAAAGTTTCCACGTCATGGAAAACCCTCCGGCGTCAGGACGGAATGAACTCGGCCATCCGCATTCCTTCGCGCTGGCGCGCCGCCCGGAACGCGTTGCGCAGGGTCTCTTTCACCTCCATCGGCGCGCGCAAGCCCGACAGCTCCAGCCGCGGCGCCGTGTCGTCGGTCGACAGCACCACCACCGTCCCGACCCCCAGCAGGCGCTGGAGAAACCCCTGGCTTAGCGTCACATCCTTCACCCGGAACAGCTCGACTTCCTCCAAATGCTTGGCCACCAGCCCCGTCTGCACGAACAGCCGCTGTGTCGTCAACCGGTAGCGCTTCGACGCCACCAGATACCACGCCCGCAGCAACCACATCACTCCCAGCAGGAACACCGGCAGCAGCGCAATCCCCCACAGGATCAACCCCACATAGGCCCGGCCCGCCGGCCGCCACTCGCCAATCGTCTTCTCTTCCTCGGGAACCGCCGGCACCGGCGGAAGGTTCGTGTTCATGTGGCTCCTGCCTTTCCCCTGTTCCGTGTCCTTTCCGCCATCTCGCGGGCGAACACGCTCAAATGCGGATCGCGCGCGCCCATCACCAAAATCGTGTCGCCCGCCCGCGCCTCGCGCGCCAGCGCATCGCCCAGCGCCCCGTAGTCCGCCGCCGTTTCCGCCGCCACCCCGCGCGCCGCCAGCCGCCTCGCCAGCGCCTCCGACTGGATCGACCGGTCGGCCGTCCCGCCCGCATCGTACACCGGCAGCAGCCACAGGCGGTCGCCCGGACGCACCACCGCCGCCAACGCCTCCGCCAACGGCTCCAGCATCGTCCGCAGCGGACCGAATCCATGCGGACGCCACACCCCCAGCACGCGGTTCCCCGGCGCCGACACCGCCGCCCACGCCGCCGCCAGCTTCGCCGGATTATGCCCGTAATCGTCCACCACGCGCACGTCCCCGCCCGCATCCACGCGCTCCAGCCGCCGCTGGATGCCCCCGAAACTCGCCAGCGCCGCCGCGACCCGCTCCGGCGCATGCCCCCGCTGCGCGCACAGCTCCGCCGCCAGCAGCGCATTCAACGCGTTGTGCGCACCCGGCTGGGGCACCGCCAGCCGCTGCCCGCGCCACGCCACCGCAAAGCCCTCCCCCTCCCGCTCCGGCACCCCCTCCACCTCGACGATCCGCGCCGCCACGCCCCCCAGCACCGCCCCAACCCCCGCCCCGCACACCAGCCCCTCCCGCACCTGCCCCGCGTACGCCCGGAACAACTCCTGCACTTCCGCCAGCGTGAAATGGTCCTGCGAGATGTTCGTCAAAATCGACCACTCCGGATGGAAATTCAGCAGCGACCGGTCGCTCTCGTCCACCTCCACCACCCACGGCGCGCCTTCGCCCCCGCGGCGCACGTTGCCCACCCGCCGCGCATCCGCCCAACCCACCAGCGCCCCCCCATTCACCACCGTGGGATCCTCCCCCAGCTCTTCCAGCGCCCAGCCCAGCATCCCCGTCGTCGTGGTCTTGCCCGCCGTGCCCGCCACCGCCAGCACCCGGC
>CAYODC010000223.1:0-4035 GCA_964402575.1 uncultured Verrucomicrobiota bacterium | reverse complement strand
CCCTTCCGCCTCGCCGGCATCAAAGACCACAAACGCCGCTACGAAGCCAAGTAGGAATTGGTTGCCCGTCGTTGTGGTTCGCGGTCGAAGGTAGGGCGAAGCCTCCGGCTGAGCCGGAACCGAAATCCGTTTCCCGCCATAACCGTTTGTTTTTTCTGCTTTGTAGGAGAAGGGGTCAGTCCTTGCATTGTAGCATTCCATGATGGGGTCCTATAATTGACATTTCTCCTTCATGCTTCTGCGTCTCCGTGTAGACCAACTACCCTGCCCCGTTCCTCACCATTCTATCCATCCGTGGTTAAGCCGATTCGGATTTTCTGAAGCCGGCTTTTGGCGAGACCGGCACCATGCCCCCCCCTTGGCGTTTCGGGCAGCATGCGGTACGCTTCTCCCGACAACAAGGAGCCCCCATGCGAACGATGAAGTTAAGCAAGGCCTATACCCTGATCGAGCCGGGGCCCGTTGTTCTGGTGGCAACCGGCGATGGACGAACCCACAACATCATGACCATCTCCTGGACGATGGTCTTGGACTTCACGCCCCGATTCGCCATGGCCACCGGGGCGTGGAACCACTCCTTCCGGGCGCTTCGCAAAACCCGCGAATGCGTCCTCGCCATCCCCACCGTGGACATGCTCGACACCGTGGTGGGCATCGGCACCTGTTCGGGCGCGGATACCGACAAATTCGCGCGTTTCCATCTCACCGCCCGGCCTGCCCAAAAGGTCAAGGCCCCCCTGATCCAGGAGTGCTGGGCAAACATCGAATGCAAGGTCGTCGATATCGTCCAGCGGCACAACATCGTCGTGCTGGAGGCGCTGGCGGCGCATGTTTCCCCCGGCCGGAAGGAAACCCGCACCCTCCATGCGGTCGGCGATGGAACCTTTGTCACGGATGGCCGCCGGCTGGACCGCCGCAAGTCCATGGCCTCCAAACTCCCGGCCGGCGTTTAGCCTCCATCCTCCCCACCCCTTTTTTGTGCCCCATCTCTCCGCGTCCCTTTCCGGTTCATCCTGCCCAGGATTTTTTCTCTTTTCCCCCATTGACCCGTCTACCGCTTCACGGTTTAGCCTCCCTCCCGTCGTGGCTCCTCAGGGCCGCGGTACAAACCACATCAACCGGATAACAAGGAGAAACACATGGGTTCCCAGATCACTGTGAACGAGTTCAAGCAGATGTTCCACGACGTCGGCCTCGACGAAGCGGCGATGCTCAAATGGCACGCCCTCTTCGAACAACGCTACCCGGCCAGCCACCAGAGCTTCCTCGAATGGCTCGGCCTGGACGCAACGCTGATCGAACAGATCCGCGCCCACAGCCAAGGCTGATGTCCCGCGGGGCGGCGGGGGTTCCCGCCGCCCCTCTTCCGTGATACGGTACCCCCGCGCATGAAAACCTACCGCATCTCCGAACTCGCCCGCGCGGCCGGACTCTCCCGCAGCACTCTGCTGCACTACGACCGCATCGGCCTGCTTTCCGCTGCCGACCGTTCCCGCGCCGGCTACCGGCTCTACACCGAGCCGGACCGCCGTCGCCTCCAACGCATCTGCCAATACCGCTCCGCCGGACTCCCCCTCGCCGACATCCGCGGCCTGCTGCAAACGCCCGGCCGGCCCGCGGCCCGCCTCTTGGAAAAACGCCTGCGCCAAATCAGCGACGAAATCGGAACCCTCCGCATCCAGCAGCGCCTCTTGGCCTCCCTGTTGCGCGTCGCCGGCAGGACCATCCCGCCCGCCATCGACAAGGATATGTGGGTCTCCATGCTCCGCGCCGCCGGCGTCAGCTCTTCCTCCATGGAACGCTGGCACCGCGAATTCGAGCGCCGTGCCCCGCGCGACCACCACGGCTTCCTCGCCTCCCTCGGCCTCTCGGAATCCGAAATCTCTCGCATCCGCGCCTTCTCCGCCCCATCTTGATCCGCCCGACGCACCCGCATTTCATCGCCTTCCTGTCCCCCATTTCCCGCTTGATTTTCTCCCGCCAGCGCGCTCAATGTTTCCCCAGTGAGGGAGGCTCCATGAAACAGATTTCGACGCTGAAGCGAACCGTCTGGATGTGGGGGCTGGGATGGACCTTGGCCGGTGGGTTTCCGCTGTCCGCCCTCGCCGCCTACAGCGTCGTGACCAACAACGGGGCCATCACCATCACCCGCTACACGGGAACCGATGCCATCGTGACCATCCCCGGCCGCATCCACGGCCGCCGCGTCACCCGCATCGCCGACCGCGCCTTCCGGAACCGTCTTGCCCTGGTGCGCGTCAACATCCCCACCAGCGTCACCCGCATCGGCCGCGGCGTGTTCGACCAATGCCACAACCTCGAAACCATCGCCGTCGGTTCCGCCAACCCCGCCTATTCCAGCGCCCGGGGCGTCCTCTTCAACAAATCCAAGACCTCCCTGATCTGCTGCCCCGCCGGCAAGACCGGCACCTACGACGTGCCCTCCTCCGTTCGCCGCATCGAACCCCGGGCGTTCTTCTACTGCAACCGCCTGACCCGCATCCGCCTCCACGACCGCATCTCCTCCATCGGCGATCACGCCTTCTACCTCTGCACCCGCCTCACCCGCATCCACCTCCCCAACTCCCTCCGCCAAATCGAAGAAGGCACCTTCTACGTCTGCTCCCGTCTCCCCGCCGTCGCCATTCCCTCCGGCGTCACCAACATCGGCTTCATGGCCTTCGCCAATTGCGCGCGGCTCGACAACGTCCTCATCCCCCCCGCCGTTCGCCGCATCGAGGCCTTCGCCTTCACCGATTGCTCCTCCCTGAAAAACATCATCGTCGGCCGCGGTGTCCGCCTCCTCGAAACCGGCGCGTTCAATAACTGCTCCCGCCTCTCCGCCGTCGCCTTTCAGGGCGAACCGCCCGACCTGGGCTGGCGCGTCTTCTACGGCGCCAGCCGGACCTGGATCTATTACCTTCCCTGGATCGCCGGCTGGTCTTCCACCTTCGCCGGCTTCCCCGCCCGCGGACACGACCCCTACGAAGATGACAACACCCGCGCCGATTCCCGCTCCATCGCCAACGGCCAAACCCACATCCACAGCATCCACCAGGCCCGCAACATCGACCGCTTCAAATTCACCGTCGGCGGCACCGGCGCCCGCAACCTGCGCATCGATACCTCCGGCACCAGCGGCGATACCCAGCTCTGGCTCTACCGCGAAAACGGCAACCTCGTCGAGTACGACAACGACTCCGGCCCCGGCCTCTTCGCCCGTATCGACCTGCCCACCCTCCCCCCCGGCACCTATTACGGCAAGCTCCAGGAATACTTCAACAACGACACCCTCCCCTTTTTCTTCCTGCGTGTTTCCTGGACCCCCATGTAGGACCGGCCACCTCGCTCCCCCCGCCTACGCCGGCGCCCCCCGCCCCCGCGCTCCCGTCGCATCGCGGTGCGGCTTCCCGAAATCGGCCACCTCCTTCAACTGCGCCAAGTCCAGCACCGGCCCCTCCCGGCAGATGCAGATGCCACTTCCGTCCACGCAGCAGCTCCCGCATACCCCGATCCCGCATTTCATGTGGCGCTCCAGCGAGAGCTGGCAGTCGCACCCGACCCGCTCGGCCAGCTTCTTCAACTCCACCAGCAGCACCTCCGGCCCGCAGCCGTAGATCACGTCGAATTTCTCCGCCGCACAGAGCTTCTCCGCCAGGGGCAGGGCAAAGCCCTTCACCCCAAAACTGCCGTCATCCGTCGCAAACTGCGCGCCCATTCGTTCGAAATCTTCGCGAAAGATCAGCTCCTTCTCCGTCCGCGCCCCCAGCACCGTCCGGAATTCCATTTCGTTGAATTCCATCCAATGCGCCAGCATCCGCAGCGGCGCGATGCCCATGCCCCCTCCCACGATCAGCCCCCGCCCGCGCGGACGGAACCCACGCCCCAGCGGCCCGCGCAACCCCAAAAGATCGCCCGGCTTCGCGTTCATCAGCGCCTGCGAGAAATCCCCCACCGCCTTCGCCGTGATCTCAATCCTTCCGTCGCGCACATCGGAAACGGAAAACGGCTTCTCATCCACCCCCGGAAGCCACA
>CAYODC010000222.1:1276-4052 GCA_964402575.1 uncultured Verrucomicrobiota bacterium | reverse complement strand
GGGCGGTGCTGCTGACGGAATTGGCGGGGGAATCGCGGCAAGTGCTGCTGCGGCCGGGCGAGGCCCCGCCGGTGGCGGGGATGGGCGAGGCGCTGGAGGTTTTCTGGAGGCGCGGGGGAGTGCAGAAGATCGCCGCGGGGGAAACGAAGTGGCTGGCGGAGATGATCGAGGCGGATCCGCATTTGCTGATTGTGGGGGCGTCGCCGATTTCCATGGCGCTGTGCGAGCTGGGGACGCGGACGGGGTTCCGGGTGTCGATCGTGGATCCGCGGCGGGATTTTGCGCGGGCGGAGCTGTTTCCGGATGCGGAGCGGGTGGTGCACGAGTGGCCGGAGGAGGGGTTGGCGCGGGCGGGGCTGGATGCGCGGAGCTTCGTGGCGGTGGTGGCGCATGACGCCAAACTGGACGTGCCGGCACTGTCGGCGGCGCTGCGGGCGGGGGCGCGCTACATCGGGCTGCTGGGCAGCGCGGGGACGCAGGCGGACCGGCGGGAACAACTGGCGGACGCGGGATTTGCGGCGGACGCCGTGGCGCGCATCCGCGGACCGATCGGCTTGAAAAGCATCGGGGCGCTGGATTCGACCGAAATCGCGGTGGCGATTTTAGCGGAATTGATCATGGCGCGGCGCGGGAAGCTGGAGCCGGCGGGGGGGCGGTGATGGCGCCGGAGATTCCGTATCGATGCGCGGGTTGCGGCGAAGTGCTGCGGCCGGTGGACATGAATGCCGCGGAGGATGCGGCCCAGTGCCGGGCGTGCGGCTATGCGGGTCCGTTCCTGGGCGGGGGGAGCATTCCGAAGCTGACGGATGAAGAGTTGGCGCGGCCGCCGAAGGGGGTGAGGCTGGAGCGAGGCTTTGGCGACAGGCTGACGATCGCCTGCGTGCCGAGGCGCAAGGTGCTGTGGTATCTGGTGCCGTTCACGGCGGTTTGGTCGGGGATTTCCATGGCGGGGATCTATGGCCAACAATGGATGCAGGGGCGGTTCGATTGGAAGCTGAGCCTGTTCGGCCTGCCGTTCCTGGCGGGGACGATCGGGTTGTTGTGGGCGGTGGTGTACCATTTGTTCGGGCGGACGACGGTGACGCTGACGCGGGGGAAGGTCCGGGTGTTTTCCGGAATCTGGGGATTGGGGCGGACGCGCCAGATGGCGTGGGGCAAGGCGGCGGCGGTTTCGCTGAGGACATCGGATTTCCGCGTGAACAACGTGCCGCAGCGGGAGATCGTGCTGGCGGACGGAGGGAATGAAATCCGGTTTGGCGCGATGGGGCTTTCGGCCGAGGCCCGAAGATATGTGGCGGCGGTGTTGCTTCGGGTGGCGGGCGGGAGATAGGATGCGCGGCATGGATGGCGGCATACAGGAGAATCTGGCGGCAGTGCGGCGGCGGATGGCCGCGGCGTGCGCGCGGGCCGGGCGTGGCGTGGATGCGGTGAAGCTGCTGGCAGTATCGAAGACGTACGGGCCGGAGGCGGTGCGGGCGGCGGCCGAAGCGGGCCAGCGGATGTTCGGGGAGAACCGGGTGCAGGAGGCGGCGGCGAAGATTCCGGAGTGCCCGGGGAATGTGCAATGGCATTTGATCGGGCATTTGCAGGGGAACAAGGCGGCGGTGGCGGCGCGGTTGTTCGACTGGGTGCATTCGGTGGATTCGGTGAAACTGCTGGAGGCGCTGGATCGCCATGCGGGGGAGGCGGGCCGCCGGTTGAATGTGCTGGTGCAGGTGAATGTGTCCGGCGAGTGCGCGAAGTCGGGGCTGGCTCCCGGCGGGGTGCGGGAGGTGCTGGAGCGGGCGAACACGCTTGCCCACGTGCAGGTGTGCGGGTTGATGACGATTCCGCCGCTGGCGGAGGATCCGGAGAAGGCGCGTCCGTGTTTCCGCGAGCTGCGGGAGAGGCGCGATGAGTGGGCGGCGGCGACGGGGGTGGAGCTGGGGGAGCTGTCGATGGGGATGACGCATGACCTGGAGGTGGCGATCGAGGAGGGGGCGACGATCGTGCGGGTGGGCACGGGGATATTTGGCGCGCGGCCGAGGCCGGTGCGCGAGGAGGAGCAGGCATGAAGACCAAGCGGATTGCGTTTTTGGGCGGCGGCAACATGGCGGAGGCGATTCTGGGGGGGATGCTGGCGGGCGATGTGGCGCTGGCGGGGAATTTCGTGGTCGCGGACGTGTCGGAGGAGCGCCGGGCGTGGCTGGTGAAGGAGTACGGGATCGATGTGACGGCGGACAATGCCGCGGCGGTGGCGGGGGCGGATGTCGTGGTGCTGGCGGTGAAGCCCCAGCAGGTGGCGGAGGCGCTGGGGGCCGCGGGTTCGGTGTTCACGGAGGCGATGCTGCTGGTGTCGATCTGCGCGGGGCTGCCCACGGCGGCGATCGAGGCGCTGGTGCCGGCGCGGGTGGTGCGGACGATGCCGAACCTGCCGGCGGTGGTGCGGCGGGGGGTGACGGCGATTTGCGCGGGGGCCCGGGCGACGGAGGCGGACCTGGATGTGGTGGAGCGGGTGTTTGGGGCGGTCGGCGGGGTGGTGCGGCTGCCGGAGGAGCTGATGAACGAGGTGACGGCGCTGAGCGGCAGCGGGCCGGGATATGTCTTTGCGTTCATCGAGGCGATGGAGGGGGCGGCGGTTCGGATGGGGATGGAGGGGGCGGCGGCCCGGAGGCTGGCGGTGGAGACGGTGCGCGGCGCGGCGGAACTGGCGGCGCAGACGGGGGAGGATCCCGCGGTGCTGCGGCAGCGGGTCAGTTCCAAGGGGGGAACCACGCTGGCGGGGCTGGCGGCGATG
>CAYODC010000222.1:260-1266 GCA_964402575.1 uncultured Verrucomicrobiota bacterium | reverse complement strand
TTCGACGCCGCGCTGCGGCTGCGCGCCGCGTGCGAGGCGGGGATGGCGGCGGCGCGGGACCGCGCGGCGGAACTGGCGAGGCAGATCCCATGGGCATGAAGACGCCGGCCGGGCGGTGGTTCCGGCGTGTGGTGTGGCGGGCGGCGTTGGCGCTGGTGCTGGGGTATGGGGCGCTGCAGCTGGCGGTCCGGTCGAATTACTTCCGGACGCGGGTGGAGGCGGAGTTGACGCGGGTGACGGGGATGCCGGTGCGGGTGGGGCGGATCCGCGCGACGGAATCGCTGAACCTGAGGATTCGCGACGTGATCAGCGTGGCGGAGGAGGCGGGGTTCGAGGCGCGGCTGATCCGGGTGCGCTGGCGGCTGTTCCGGCCGCGGGGAGAGCCCTTGCTGGAATCGGTGCGGGTGGACGGGTTGGCGTTGACCTTCGCGCCGGACGGGGAGGGCGAGATCCAGCCGGCGTTTCTGGGAAACTACGCGCGGACCGCCTTCGAGTGGGCGGGGGTGCGGATGGACGCGCCGGCGGAGCGGCCGGTGGAGGAACGTGTGCCGGCGAAGCCGCCGGGGAGGGCGGTGCGCAAAACGCCCCAGGTGGTGCTGCGGGGGATGTCGATTCGTTTTGTGGACGCCAGGGGGAACCTGCAGGGGTCGATGCGGGGTGTGGATGTTTCCTGGACGGCGATGTCCCTGCCGGAGGGGGGGAGGATCTCGTACGCGTCGTGCCGGATCGAGGAGGTGCGGATGGCCCGCGGCGCGCGGATTTCGGGGTTGCGGGTGAAGCTGATCGATACCGGCGACCGCCAGTATCTGGCCGGGCTGGATGCGGACAACTGGGGGACGCTTCCGGCGCCGGGCAACCGGGAGAAGGAATACCGGCAGTTGCTGGATTCGATGGATGCGGACCTGCGCTGAGGCGCGGGGAGGGCGGGACGGGGAAGGGGTTGATTTTGACGCGGGTTTTGAATACCGTGGGGGTTTCGAGTCCAGAATGAGGAAGCAAGGAGACA
>CAYODC010000222.1:0-250 GCA_964402575.1 uncultured Verrucomicrobiota bacterium | reverse complement strand
GGCGCGTGTTTTTCGGACGCGGGCCACGAGGTGCTCTGCATCGACAACGATCCGAAGAAGATCGACTTGCTGCACCGGGGGGTGATGCCGATCTACGAGCCGGGCCTGGACGAGATTGTCGCGCGCAACGTGAAGTCAGGGCGGCTGAAGTTCAGCACGTCGATCGAGGAGGGCACGGCGTTTGCGGAAGTGATCTTCATTGCGGTGGGGACGCCGCCGGGGGTGGGCGGCGAGGCGAACATGACCTACG
>CAYODC010000221.1:0-4071 GCA_964402575.1 uncultured Verrucomicrobiota bacterium | reverse complement strand
TTGGCGAACATGGCCTCGCGCATGGCGGAGGGGCATTCGAGGGAACGCTCCTGGGGCGGTTCGAACGTGCCGGAGGCGACGAACAACTCATAGGCGCAGACCATGACGGACATGGCCAGGTTGAGGGATTTATAGGCCTCGGAGGAGGGGATGCGGATGAACTGGGTGCACAGCGCGAGGTCGTCGAGGGAGAGGCCGTTGTCCTCGGAGCCGAAGAGAAGCGCCACGGGGGAATCGAGGGCGGCGGTCAGGAGGCGGGGGGCCCACTCGCGGGGGGTCTTGGCATGATCGCGGTAGAGGCCGCCGCGGTTGGAAGTGCCGGCGACGAGGCCGCAGTCGGCCACGGCTTCGGCGGTGGTGGCGAAGACCTGGCGGTTCTGGAGGATCTCGCCGGCGTGGCACGCCATGGCCGCGGCGTCATCCATGTTCATGCCCGGGCGCGGATTCACGAGGGCCAGGCGGGAGAGGCCCATGTTCATCATGGCGCGGCAGGCGGATCCGACGTTGCCGCCATAGACCGGGTTGACGAGCACGATCCGGATGTTGTCGAGCGGGGACATTGGGGGGCATGATAGCGAACCCCGGGGGGAAGACAACCAGAAGAACCGATTTCGCGATGCGAGGCCGTGTGGACACGGGCGGGGGGGGCGTGCTAGGGTTCGGCGTCAAGGATGGAGAGACCATGAATGATCTGGGTTTGTCGTTTCTGAAATGGGTGCAAATGCACCGCACGCCGGAAGGCGAGGTGTTTTTCCAGAACGTGACGGTTGGCGGGGAGGGGCTGTGGCTCTGGGCCATTCTGGGGGTCTTGTTTTGGATCTGGGGTTCGCGGCCGGCCTACCGGGCGGGGTTGGCGCTGGTGGCGGGCGATCTGCTGGCCTGCACGGTGAAGTATGGGTTCTGCATTCCGCGGCCCTGGGTGAGGGATCCGGGCATTCTGCCTGTGAATTCCGCGAAGGCGGCGGCATTTGGGTACTCATTTCCCAGCGGCCATGCGGCGAGCACGGCGGCGCTGTGGGGGGGGATCGGGGCGGCGGTTGGGCGGATGTGGTTCTGGGGAGTTGTCCTGGCCTGGATCGGGCTGGTGGCGTTTTCGCGGCTCTACTTGGGCGTGCATACGCCGGTGGATGTGGCGGGTTCGTTGTTGTTGGCGGTGCCGGTGGTCTGGGGCATGGGGCGGGTGCAGGATTGGGCGGAGCGGAATCCGGGCCGCGGCTGGATCGTGGTGGCCGGGGCCGTGCTGGCGGCATGGGCGGCGGAGGCATTTCTGCATGTTCGGCCGGTGCCGGAGGACGCCTGGCCGACGTACGGGAGGGATATCACCCGCGCGGCGTGGGCGTTGGTGGCGTTCGTTGCGGCGTGGCGGATCGAACGGAACTGGATTCGCTTCGAGCCGGCGAAACTCGGCGGGTATCGCGTGCTGGCGGTGGGCGTGGGCGTGTTGGTGCTGGCGCTGATGGCGGGGAACCTGCGCCGGCTGGTGGCGCCATGGCTGGGCGAGAACGGTTCGCTCTATGCCGCCACCGCGGCGAATCCCTTGTGGGTTTTCGTGGTTTGGCCGTGGCTGTTGCGCGGGCTGGAACGTCCTGAACCCCGCTGACCATGGGCCATTCTCCATTCCGTTGTGCGGATCCACTGCCTGTCCGGATGTCCATTGTTTTAAAACAATGGAGGAGATGCGGGGCCTGGTTGGACCCGGGGGTGGAAAAGAAGAGGGAATCGGGTAGGATGGGCGCATGTTGCAGTTTTCCGAAAAAGTGAAAGCGAAGCTGGCGGCGCTGCCGGACCAGCCGGGGGTCTACCTGATGCGCAATCGGCAGGGGAAGATCATCTACATCGGAAAGGCCGCGAGCCTGCGCAGCCGGGTATCGTCCTACTTCCGGCGCAGCACGTTCTCCCGCGGGGACCCCAAGCTGCGGGGGTTGATCCGCAGCATCGACGACCTCGATTTCGTGTCGCTGAAGACCGAGGCGGAGGCCACGCTGACGGAAAGCCGCCTGATCAAGGACTACCGGCCGCGCTACAACATCTCGCTGAAAGACGACAAGCGGTTCCTGCTGCTGCGGGTGAACCTGAACGATCCGTTCCCGCGCTTCGAGGCGGTACGGATTCGCAAGGACGACGGTGCGCGCTACTGGGGGCCTTTCGCGTCGTCGCCCGCGGCGTGGGCGTCGCTGGAGTTCGTGGAGAAGCAGTTCGGGCTTCGGCGCTGTTCGCCGCGGGTTCCGGGGCCCGAGGACCACCGCCACTGCCTGAACGACGTGGTGCGCTTCTGCGCGGCGCCGTGCATTGGCAAGGCGACGCCGGAGCAGTACCGCGAACGGGTCCTGACCGCCTGCGCGTTTTTGGACGGGGAGCGGCGGGAGTTTCTGGAAGCCCTGCGCCAGCAGATGGCCGCCGCGGCGAAGGAAATGAAGTTCGAGCGGGCGGCGGCGCTGCGGGACATGTATTTGCTGCTGGTCAAGGGCATCCGCGAAAAGGCCCGCGGCCGCAAGAGCCTGCGGTTGAAACAGGAGGAGGCGCGGAAGGGATTGGACGAGCTGCAGGCGCGCCTGGGGCTGCCGAGTCCGCCGGAGGTGATCGAGTGCTACGACATTTCGAACATCTCCGGGGCGAATTCCGTCGCGAGCCGCGTGGTGTCGGTGGAGGGCGTTCCGGTGCCGGCGCGCTACCGGATGTACCGGATCAAGACCGTGGAGGGGGCGGATGATCCGGCATCGATGGCCGAGGTGATCCGGCGGCGGTTTGCGCGCGCGCTGGAGGAGAAGGAGAAGCTGCCCGACCTGGTGCTGGTGGATGGCGGCATTACGCAGTTGCGCGCGGCGCGGGGGGTGCTGGATGCGATGGGATTGGCGGGGCAGCGCGTGGCGGGCATCGCCAAGCAGTACGAGGAGCTTTTCCATGATCCGGCCAACGAGGCCGCCCCGTTGCGGTTCGCGCCCGATTCGCCCGCGCTGCGCGTGATCCAGCAGATCCGTGACGAAGCCCACCGGTTCGCCTTGACCTATCACCGCAAGCTGCGGTCGCAGAAAATCCAGGAATCGATTCTCGACGACATCGAAGGGGTGGGGGGCAAGCGCAAGGAAAAGCTGCTGGCGCATTTCGGATCGGTCGCCCGCTTGAAGCGCGCCACCGAAGCGGAGATCGCCGCCGCGCCCGACATCGGGCCGAAGATGGCAGGCTTGATCCATCAGGCCCTGCATGCCGGGCCGGTGGCCTAGAGCGCGGAGGGCGGGAACGCCCTGGGCGCAACTCAGTTGCCGATCCCCTCGAACAGGATGGTGGACAAATAGCGCTCACCGGCATCGGGGAGGATGACCACGATGGTTTTGCCGGCAAAGTCATCCAATCTCGCCAGGCGGATTGCCGCGGTGGCGGCGGCGCCGCAGGAGATGCCCACGAGCATGCCTTCTTCCCGGGCCAGGTGCCGGGCCATGTCTACGGCTTCCGCGGCCGCGACCCGTTCGACGCGGTCCACGATGGAGAGGTCCAGCGTGTCGGGGATGAATCCTGCGCCGATGCCTTGGATCTTGTGGGGGCCGGGCTGGAGTTCCTTTCCGGCGAGTTTCTGGGTGATGACCGGGCTTTCCGCAGGCTCCACCGCGACGGAGACAATGGGCTTTCCCCGGGTTCTCTTGAAGTACCGGGAAATGCCCGTGAGCGTGCCGCCGGTGCCCACGCCGGCCACGATGGCATCGACTTGGCCATCGGTGTCGTCCCAGATCTCAGGCCCCGTGGTGGATTCGTGAATGGCTGGGTTCGCGGGATTCTTGAACTGCTGGGGGAGAAAATAGCGGACGGGATCGGAAGCCGCAATGGCCTCGGCCTGCTGGATGGCCCCTTTCATGCCCTCCGCGCCGGGGGTCAGGATCAGGTTGGCGCCCAGCGCGGCCAGCACGCGCCGACGCTCGATGCTCATGGTCTCGGGCATGGTGAGCGTCAGGTTGTAGCCGCGTGCCGCCGCGACATAGGCCAAGGCGATTCCGGTGTTGCCGCTGGTGGGTTCGATGATCTCCACTCCCGGCTTGAGGATGCCGCGTTTTTCCGCGTCCCAGATCATGGCGGCACCAA
>CAYODC010000220.1:0-4073 GCA_964402575.1 uncultured Verrucomicrobiota bacterium | reverse complement strand
TGGAGAAATGCTAGCAGAGAAGACGCCGCGGAACAACGAGGTTTGCCATGGCGTGGAAAAAGTTTCAAAAATTTTTCCATACTGTGGAAAAATCCGCCGAAAATTTTCCATAGCGTGGAAAAATCCGCGAAAATTTTTCCATGGAGTGGAAAACGCGGGGCGGTCAGTAGCTGCCGGGGGTGCCGAAGGGGAGGGAGGGGGAGCTTTCCCAGGGCTGGGACATGTTCCAGGGGAGGTCGGATTCGCGGTCCGGGGTGGCGCAGCCGCCCAGAAGGGCGAGGAGCGCCAGGGCCAGGACCGCGGCTAGGCCGGTGCGGATCACGGCCAGATGGAGGGGAGCGCGGAGTAGAAGTTGATTTCCACGATCTGCAGCGCCAGGACCACGGCCAGAAAGACCACGGCCACGAGCGTCATGGCGGAAAGTCCGTTAGAAGAGAACATCGTCGCCCTCCTTGATGGTGTCCTTCTGGAAGTCGGGCAGGACTTCGGCGATGGTGACGTTTTCGCGCACGAAGCTGAGGCGGATCTTGCCGATCATGTTGTCGCCACGGTGGACGATCATTTCGGCGGTGGCTTGGGCGCCCTGGGCGGAGCCCATGTCGATGACGACGAAATTCCAGTCGCTGTTGGCGTAGACGATCTTGGCGGTGGTGCCGGGCTTCATGGTGACGCCTTCGGGATTGAGGGCGCCTTCGCATTTTTCGAGCTGGCCTTCGAGCATGGCCTTCTGCTCTTCGAGGTCGGCGAGCTGGTCCTGCATGGTGGCGATCTGGCCGTTGAGGTCGGCGACCTGGGTCTGGAGGCTGTTCTTTTCCTCTTCGAGCGAGGCGATCAGGTTGCTCTTCTCGGCCAGTTCGGCATCCTTGGAGCGGATGGTGTCGTTGAGCTGGACGATCTGGGTGCGGGCGTCTTCGAGCTGGGCCTTGGTGTTCTCGAGTTCGGCCTTGGTGTTTTCGAGGTCCTGGCGGGTGTTTTCGAGGTCGGTCTGCGTGTCCTGCCAGCCCTGGATGACGGCGGCGGCGACGGCATTGGCGCGGTTGAGTTCGCCAT
Source organism: uncultured Verrucomicrobiota bacterium (assembly GCA_964402575.1). Classification (GTDB taxonomy): domain Bacteria; phylum Verrucomicrobiota; class Kiritimatiellia; order CAIQIC01; family Lenti-01; genus Lenti-01. Next base: position 3,023 of record CAYODC010000220.1, on the reverse strand, counting down.
CGAGGGCCGGGAACTCCTCGGGGGTGGCGATCTTGAGCTTGGAGACGCTGAATTGGGCGGCGGCCTTGGCTTCCTCGGAGAGGAGGGATTGTTCGCCCTTGAGGGTGGCGACCACGCGGCCGACGCCGGCCTCGAGCTTGAGGGTTCGCTCCTTGATCAGGGTCCGTTTCGGGAAGAGTACAAAGACTTGGATGCAGAGGGCGGCGATGCCCAGCAACAACACGATCACAACGAGCGGCTTCAACAATTTAGCCATAGTGTCCTCCAAAGACGTTAGTGCGAGCATTGTGGGGGAAAGGTGGGGGGGATGTCAAACTCCAAAAGGAAGTTGCAGACAAACGGGGAGAGCGGATCGTTCAAAAGAAGAAGATCTCGGCCCACTGGCGGCCTTTGGCGGTGAATTGCCATTTGCCGCCGGACTGGGCGACGAGTGCGCGGCCGTTGCGGCCGAGGACCTGGGGATCGACGCGGAGGACGGCCTGGCGCTGGTTGCCGAGCACCGCGATTTCGGGGGCATGGGCGTTGCGTCCGGAAAGGGGCAGGCCGGATTCGGCAAGGGCGAGGCGGATGGGGCCGCCATCGTGGGGGGCGCCTTTCCAGAGGGCGGGGTAGCGGCGGAAGAAGTCGGGGGTTTTGCCGCGGAGGACGACTTCGCAGGCGACGGGATGGGCGTCGAGGTGGGCGGCCATGGTGACGCCCGGGTCGTGGGCATGGGCGGAATAGAAGGCGAGGGGGTCGATGGCAAACAGGTTTTGTCCGTTGTAGTTGCCGAAATCGGGCTTGAGTTTTTCCTCGCGGCTTTTGATCTCGAAGCGGGAATTGAGGAGCAGTCCGACTTCCCAGTGGAGATGGCTGCGGGACAGGGGGATCGGGGGCTGGGTATTGCTGGTGGCGCCCATGGTGCCGATTTCATCGCCGGCGCGGACGGCGTGTCCGGCGCGGATGCCGAACCGGATATCGGCGAGGTGGGCGTAGAGGGTGTAGACGGTGGCGGGTTCGGTGGTGCCATCGCGCTTGGAAACCTGGCCGAGGGAGGGATCGGGATGCTCGACGACGACGTATTTTCCATAGGAGGAATTGCCGGCGATGGAATTCAGGAATGCGACGCGCCCGTCGGCGACGGAGAAGACGGGGTCGGTGGCGGCGCCGCGGCGATCGCGGGCGGTCGGGGCGATATCCACGCCTTCATGGAAGGAGGCGGCGAAGCCCTTGCCGCGCTTGACGGTGCGGGTGGAGCCGAACTTGGCGGAGACCAGCCGGCCGGAACCGGTGGGCTGGAGCACGCCGGGGGCGTCGGGATCCAGCAGGTTCTGCTGGGGGGTGGGCGGGACCATGCCTTGCCAGACCGGCGGCGGGGGCGGGGGCGGTTCGGGGAGGGCGGGGGATTCGGCGACGGCGACGGGGGGGGCCTCCCGTCCGGGCGCGCGGCAACCGCCGCGGCGGAGGGCCACGGAGCGGAAAAAGAAAAAATCGAGCGCCAGCAGGGGGAGGATCCACACCCAATGGCGCAAGGGGGACTTGCGCGTTCGCCTGGACATGGCCGAGGGGTCAGACGGCCATGATCTCTTTTTCCTTTGCCGCGATGAGGTCGTCGACCTTGCGGACATAGGAATCGGTGTATTTCTGGATTTCCTCGAGGGCGCGGTCGCGGTCGTCTTCGCTGATGGTGGAGGCTTTTTCGAGGGTCTTGATGGAGTCGTTGGCGTCGCGGCGGATGGCGCGCAGGGAAACGCGGGCTTCCTCGCCGGTGCGGTTGGCGACCTTGGAGAGATCCTTGCGGCGTTCTTCGCTGAGTTCGGGGATCGGGACGCGGATGACGCGGCCATCGTTGAGGGGGGTGACACCGATGTTGGCGGCGAGAATGGCTTTTTCGATGGCGGGCAGCGAGGAGGGGTCGTAGGGCTTGATGACGATCAGGCGGGGTTCAGGGGTGCTGATGAGGGACATCTGGTTGAGGCGGGTCTGGGCGCCGTAGCAGTCGACGTTGATTTGGTTGACCAGGGAGGGCGAGGCCTTGCCGGTACGCAGGCCGGAGAGCAGCTCCTGGAGGTGCGCGATGGTCTTTTCCATCTTGTCGTCGGCGTCGAGCAGGACATCGTCAGAAGATTCGTACATGGCGTTTCCTTTCCAAAACCGTGTTCAGGCGGTGACCAAGGTGCCGGCCTTTTCGCCGCGCACCACGCGGAGCAATTCCCCGCGCTTGAAGAAATCGAACACGAGTATAGGGATTTGGTTGTCCATGCAAAGCGAAAAGGCGGCGGCGTCCATGACCTTCAGGCGGCGCGCGAGCGCCTCGGAATAGGTCAGGCGGTCGAATTTCACGGCCTGGGGATTCTGAACGGGGTCGGCGTCGTAGATGCCGTCGACCTTGGTGGCCTTGAGGAGGACCTGGGCGCCGATTTCGGCGGCGCGCAGGGCGGCGGCGCTGTCGGTGGTGAAGAAGGGGTTGCCGGTTCCTCCGCCGATGAGGACGACGGTGCCCGCCTCGAGGTATTCAAGGGCGCGGCGGAAGGTGAAGCGTTCGCAGAAGGCGGGCAGGGAGGTGGCGGAGAGGGTGCGGGCGGGGACGCCGGCGGCTTCAAGGGCCGATTGCAGGGCGAGGCTGTTGATCATCGTGGCAAACATGCCCATGTTGTCGCCGTGGGCGCGGCCGAAGCCGCGGTCCTGGCCTTTCATGCCGCGAAAGATGTTGCCGCCGCCGATGACGACGCCGATCTGGACGCCGAGCTTGCGCACGGCGCGGATTTGGGCCGCCATGTCCGCGAGGATGCGGTCGGAAAGGCAGTCGCCGGTTTCCGGATCGCGCAGGACTTCGCCGCTGAGCTTGAGGAGGATTCGACGGTATTTCGCTTTTTTCATGGGCATGGCTTTCTGCGGAAGGTTTAGAAATGGTGGCCGGGGAGGGAGCAGGCGGGCGGGTCGCCTTCGGGCGAGCCGAGGGTGTAGGTGCCGCCGGCGGGGCAGGCGGGGGGCGAAGGCAGGTAATCGGGAACGAGTCCGGCGAGGTTGGGGGGGAATCCGCC
>CAYODC010000219.1:224-4082 GCA_964402575.1 uncultured Verrucomicrobiota bacterium | reverse complement strand
TCGAAGAAGGGGATGCCCAATCGCGTCTTGTCGATCATGGAAGGCGCGGGCCTCAGTGGGGGGTGGGGGGCGGCGCGAGGCTGGTGGTGGCTTGGGCCAGGAGGCTCTTGATGAAGGCCAGTTCGAAGGGTTTGGTGAGGAAAGCCATGATTTCGCCGCCTTGGGCCTTGGCGGCGAGCTCGTCGGAGGGTTCGCCGGTGATGAGGATCAGGGAGCGGCCGTTGGCCTTGGTTTTGAGCTGGTCGACCCATTCGCCGAGGGGGGGGCTGTCGGAGAGATAGATGTCGGCGATGATGACCTGGATGGAGGGGTTGTCCATCTGGGCGATGCCTTCGGCGCAGGTGGCGGCCTGAAAGGCCTTGTGGTTCAAGCGCGTGACCAACGTCGCGAGGTATTCCCGGACGGCGACGTCATCGTCGATGATCAAGATGTTGGCCATGTGTTGCTCCTGATGTCCGTGGTGGGGGCGGTGTCGAGTCTCAAGCGGGAGAATAGCCCTTGGGCGAACGGCTGTCAAAGGGCAAGCGAACCAAGGGGAAACCCAGGTGGCAGGGATTCAGGAGGGGGGGGAATTTCAGCGGGGATGCTGTTTGGATCCCGGGTTGTGGAGAGGCGCCGGGGTTGGCGCCTCCGGCTAGGGGGCGGGGTGGAGGAGGGGGCGGAGGTGGCGGGCGGTGTGGCTGGTGGGGTGGAGGGCGATCTGCTCGGGGGTGCCGGCGGCGACGAGGCGGCCGCCGGCGGCGCCGCCATCGGGGCCGAGGTCGAGGATCCAGTCGGCGCGGAGCATGACGTCGAGGTTGTGTTCGATGACGACGACGGTGTTGCCGCGGTCGACGAGGTCGTCGAGGATGCGCATGAGGACGTCGACGTCGGCGGGGTGGAGGCCGGTGGTGGGTTCGTCGAGGATGAAGAGGGAGCCTTCGCGGGAGAGTTCGAGGGCGAGCTTGAGGCGCTGGCATTCGCCGCCGGAGAGGGTGGAGAGGGATTGGCCGAGGTGGAGGTAGCCGAGGCCGACGCGTTCGAGGAGGGAGAGTTTTTTGCGGACGTCGCGGCTGGCGAAGAAGTCGGCGGCTTCGCGGGCGGTCATGTCGAGGACGTCGGCGATATTCTTGCCGCGGTGGCGTGGGGCGAGGGCTTCGGGGACGTAGCGGAGGCCCTGGCAGGCGGGGCATTCGACGCGGACGTCGTCCATGAAGTTCATTTCGACGCGCTGGAAGCCTTGGCCTTTGCATTCGGGGCAGGCGCCTTTGGAGTTGAAGCTGAAGAGGGCGGGGGGCTTGCCGACGGCGGCGGCGAATTCCTTGCGGATGGCGTCGAAGATGCCGAGCCAGGTGGCGGGGTTGGAGCGGCTGTTGCGGCCGATGGATTGCTGGTCGACGAGGATGCTGCCGGGGTGCTGCTTGGCGAAGACTTCGTGGATGAGGGAGCTTTTGCCGGAGCCGGCGACGCCGGTGACGCAGACGAGGACGCGCTTGGGGATGGAGGCGTCGAGGTGGGAGAGGTTGTGGATGGTGGCATTGCGGATTTCGTAGGCTTCGGACCAGAGGCGGCGGGGGCGCGGGGCGCGGGCGGAGGCGGCGCGGAGGGCGCGGCCGGTGGGGGTGTCGGCGGCGGCGAGATCGGCGATGGAGCCGGAGAAGCAGAGGTGGCCGCCGGCGCGGCCGGCGGCGGGGCCGATTTCGACGACGTGGTCGGCGGCGCGGACGACGTCGAGATCGTGTTCGACGACGAGGACGGTGTTGCCCTTGTCGCGGAGCTGGCGGAGGATGCGGATGAGGTTGGAGGTGTCGCGGGGGTGGAGGCCGATGGAGGGTTCATCGAGGACGTAGAGGAGGCCGGAGAGGTCGCAGTCGAGCTGGCGGGCGAGCTTGACGCGCTGGCTTTCGCCGCCGGAGAGGGAGGCGACGGAGCGGGAGAGGGAGAGGTAGCCGACGCCGACGTCGATGAGGTGGCCGAGGAGGCGGCGGATTTTGCGCAGGGCGGGGGCGGCGAGGGGGTCGTGGAGGTCGGCGAGGGCGTCGCGGAGGGCGTGGATTTCCATGTCGGAATATTCGGCGATGGTGCGGCCGAGGAGGCGGACGGAAAGGGCGCGGGGATTGAGGCGGGTGCCGGCGCATTGGGGGCAGTCGCGGTAGACGAGGTAGGATTCGTAGACGGTGCGTTCGTCTTCGAGGGCTTCGTCGTCGGCCTTGCTTTGGGAGTAGCGGTTGAGGCGGGCGGCGATGCCTTCGAAGGATTGGCGGTGGGCGACGCCGGCGGTGGTGCGTTCGATGGTGCGTTTTTCGGCGTGGAGGAGGAGGTCGAGGAGTTCGGGGGGGTAGTCGGAAAGTTTTTGGTCGACGTCGAAGAGGCCGGAGTTGGCGATTTCGAGCCAGAGGTAGCTGCCGACCTTGCAGTAGGGGTGGGTGATGGCGCCTTCGCGGAGGGAGAGGGCGGGGTTGATGAGCTTTTCGGAGTCGATGGCGATTTGGCGGCCGAGGCCTTGGCAGGCGGGGCACATGCCGGCGGGGACGTTGAAGGAGAAGTAGAAGGAGGGGCCGATCTGGGGTTCGCCGAGGCGGGAGAAGAGCATGCGCAGGTAGGTGGCGACTTCGGTGGCGGTGCCGACGGTGGAGCGGAGGGTGCGGCCCATGGTGGCTTGGTCGATGACGATGGAGGGGGCGAGGTGGAGGACGTCGTCGACGTCGGGGCGCGAGAGCTTGGGGAGGAAGCGGCGGGCGAAGGAGCTGAAGGTTTCGATCCATTGGCGCTGGGCTTCGACGTGGAGGGTGTCGAAGACGAGAGAGGATTTGCCGGAGCCGGAGACGCCGGTGACGGCGACGAGCTGGTTTTTGGGGATGTCGAGGTCGATGCCTTGCAGGTTGTGGGTGCGGGCGCCGCGGATTTGGATGAAGTCGGGGTTGGGGATCATGGGTTTTCCCTTGTTCTTCAGAGGCTCAGCCGGGGAGATTCCGAAGGAGCCCCTCCAGGGCTTCGGCGGCGCGAGCGACTTTGCGGGGGTCGACGATGTCGAGGTTGTCCTTGGGGGTATGGGTGATGTCTTGGGTGTCCATGTGGTCGATGAGCCATTTGGATGAGACGGCGATGGCGGGGCAACCCTGCTGGAGGAAGATGCTGTGGTCGCCTTGGGGCCATGGGATGCCTTCGGCGATGTCGTCGAAGGAGGCGAGCATGCGTTGGGCGGCGGCGAGGATGGGCTCGGGGAGGTCGAAAAAGGAGAAGGAGGAGGGGCCTTCCTTGTAGCCGGCGCCGTCGATATTGATGTTGAGGGCGATGGTGGGGAAGCGGTCCTGGTTTTGGCGGATATAATCCATTTGGCCGGGGACGGCGTAGTAGTCCTCGCCGTTGAAGGCGGCGATTTCGAGGGCGTAGGGGCCGGGGTAGTCTTGGAGGCGTTCGGCAAGGAGGAGGAGGACGGCGACGCCGGTGGCGTTATCGATGGCGCCGGGGGTGCCCAGCTTGGCGTCGATGTGGGCGGTGAGGACGATGCGGGGGGCGTCGGGGGATCCCTTGCGGGCGATGACGTTGAAGGCTTTGGAGGGGAGGCGGGTGGCACGGGATTCGAGGGTGGCCGTTTGACCGGCGAGGGAGAGGAGGTCGTGGCCTTCTTCCTCGGCGAGGAAGACGGAGGGGATGTTGAAGTCGCCGTCTTCGAAGAGAGGGAAGGGGTAGACGCCGCCGGCGAGGGCGGAGTTGCGTCCAGTGATGGAGACGATGGCGGCGGGTTGTTTCTGTTCGAGGAGGGCGATGATCTGCTGATGTTCGTCGGGGTTGTAGAAGACGAAGTTCTTGGGCATGAGCTGTTCCTTGGCGAGGTCGCCGTGGAGGGCGAGGATCTTGCCGGCGGCGTCCAGGGCT
>CAYODC010000219.1:0-214 GCA_964402575.1 uncultured Verrucomicrobiota bacterium | reverse complement strand
AGGCGCGGTCGCCGACCTGGAGAGAGGCGCCGGAATTCGACCAATCCATGACGTCGAGTTCCGTGCTTTCGGTTTGCCAGCCGAAGGCGGAGACGGTGTCCTGGAAGAAGCGGGTGGCGCGGCGGTTGCCTTCGCCGCCGACGTTTCGGCCGGGGATGTCCACGCAGAGGGTGTGGAGGTAGGCGGCGCAATGGGGGAGGAGGGCATCGATGGG
>CAYODC010000218.1:1266-4087 GCA_964402575.1 uncultured Verrucomicrobiota bacterium | reverse complement strand
GGCGCTCCAGGTCAGTGAAACGGGGATGCGCCCTTGCCTGGGGATGGAGAGATCCTGGATGGACAGGGGGGCGGGGGGGGGAGTAGAGTTCCCGGTGGCAGGGCTGGATGCGGATGGAGCCGGGAAGGAGAGGGGCGATGAAGAGGCGGATTGGGTTGGGAATGGCCTGGGCGGCGGCGGGGATTCTGTGGGTGACCGGTGCGGGGGGCGCGGGTTGGCCGGACGGGTATCCGGTGGATGGGGGGGCGGGATTCCACGCGCTGGATCCGTCGGATCCCGGGCGGCCGGAGTGGCTGTTTTCAACGGCGCGGGGGTTGGCGCGGTCGGCGGACGGGCGGCGGGAATGGGTGGTGTATGAGTTCAGGGTGGACCGCCGGGTGGCGTTTCATCATCTGCTGATGGATGTGCGGTTGGGGGCGGTGCCGGAGGAGTTGTTTGTGCGGTTGCTGGACGGGAGCCGGGGCGTGGTGGCGGAGGATTTGTTTGGCAACGTGGCGGAGCAGGTGGAAGGGCCGGGACAGGTGGTGATGGATGTGCCGCTGGCGGAGCATCCGTCGGCGGAGGTGGTGCAGATGCTGGTGTCGCGGGAGGGGGGCGAGGCGGCGGTGGAGTCGGCGATGCTGACGCCGGCGGCCTATGAGATCCTGATGAAAACGGCGGGGGATTTCGCGGACGGGGCGCGGGCGTGGGTGCGTCCGCCGGTGTATGATGCCAAGAATCTCGGGCTGTTGTCGGACGTGGTGGTGCTGGAGGAGGGGGGGAAGGACGACCTGTCGACGCCGGAGGCGTCGTTCCGCGCCTATGGGGTGGATGCGCGGTCGCTGGAGTGGATGGAGGCGGCGGGTGGTGGCGGGGGGGGAGGGGCATCGTTCGAGGTGGAGGCCATGCCGATGCTGGCGCGCTTCGATGCGATGGCGAAGGACATGGATCCGTTGGCGCCGCCGGAGCTGTGGGTGAACGGGGTTCGTCTGGGGCCGCTCTCGCTGGGGCTGCCGGATTTGGAGGATCCGGCCTATTCCGCCGGGGCGGCGGGAGGCAACGGGCGGATGGGGCGTTGGACGCGGGCGTGGTATTTCGTGCCGCCGGAGGCGCTGGTGCGGGGTGCCAACCGGCTGGAGGTGCGGGGGGCGGGAGGCCGGCTGGAGGCGGGGGCCGGGTGGCAACTGCGGGAGGTGTCGCTGCAGTTGAAGTATCCGTGGGAGGAGATCGGGACGTACAGTTTCGTGGAGGCGCGGGCCTCCACGCGCGACGAGCCGGTGGCGGGGGAGACGAGTCCGGCGCCGCCGGAGACCGTGGTGCAGGAAGAGGACATCGTGGTGATCCGGGTGGATTCCGGGCAGTTTCGTCCGATTGGGCCGGAGACGCCGAAGCCGGGCTGGCTGGAGGCGGTGGCCATGGAGTACCCGATTCCTGGCTGGAAGGACCGGCAGTACCGGATCCGGCTGAATCCGGACAATCGCCCGGCGCAGCTGGGGATCGACATTGTTTGCGTGGGGGGGGTGCATGCGCCGGTGACGGTGTCGTTGCTGGCGGGGGAGCAGGTGGTGGCGCCGGAGGTGTTGAGGGCGAACCTGGACAGCGGCTACATCCAAATGACGACGTCGCTGCTGGTGCCGCTGGAGGAGCATCCGGAGGCGGACACGGTGCTGTTGGCGATTGGATCGTGGGGCAACGGGCGGATCCACCCGGTGGTGGCGCGGTTGCAGCTGAAGCCGGGGTGGCCGACGGCGGTGCTGGCCATGGGGCAGACGGGGACGGAGGGATCGCTGCTGGACCGGCAATATGACCGTCGCAGCGCGTACCTTCCGGCGGAGGTTATGTTGCCGGGGCGCGACGGGGAACCGGTGCGGGCGCGGCAGGCGCCGTTGGCGGTCGAGGGCGAATGGTACGGCGCGGAGACCCGCGTGCTGCACGAGGGGGAAATCCACCACGGGGATTCCCTGGACACGTATTTCACGACGTGGGACGTGGAGATGGGCGAAGCGCCGGGCCTGGGGCGGGTGGATTTGATGGTCATGCACATCAGCGTGGTGGATGGATTGGAACTGTTCGTGAACGGGGAGCGGGCGGGGGCGTTTTCGCTGCATTTGCCGGGGGTGCACGATGCCAACTACGTGGTGTTCCACGTCAACCGCATATCGGAAGACGGGGCGCGGCTGACGACGGAGGAGCGCTATGCGGTGGATTATGGCGCGTATGCGCGGGCGTCCATCGTGTTCGACGGGCGCCTGCTGCGGGCGGGGCGGAACACGATCCGCATCGGGCGCACGCCGCGCCTGAAGGGGACGAACGACCACTACAGCTTCAAGGCCATCCGGCTGCAGTGGAGATCCGCGCGGCGGTGAACCGCCCGGCCTCTACGGGCGGGGGGCGGGGAGGAGGAGGACGACGAACTCGCCTTTGAGGGAGTGGGTCTGGTAATGGGCGCGGAGGGAGGCGGGCGTGCCGGCGAGGGTTTCCTCGAATTTCTTGGTGAGTTCGCGGGCGATGAAGAGGGTGCGGTCGGGGCCGAGTTCCTGTTTGACTTCGTCGAGGAGCTTGAGGATGCGGTGGGTGGATTCGTAGAAGACGACGGGGGCGGGGAAGGTGGCGAGTTCGAGGAGGCGGCGGCGGCGGGCGGCGGTTTTGTGGTCGAGGAATCCCTCGAAGAGGAAGCCGCGGCTTTCGGTTTGGCCGCAGAGGGCGACGGCGGCGGAGAGGGCGCAGGGGCCGGGGATGACGGTGACGGGGAGGTGGGCGGCGCGGACGGCGTCGGCGGCGCGGGCGCCGGGATCGGAAATGCCGGGCATGCCGGCGTCGGTGACGAGGGCGAGGGCTTCGC
>CAYODC010000218.1:292-1256 GCA_964402575.1 uncultured Verrucomicrobiota bacterium | reverse complement strand
TGGCCGCGCACGCCTCGGACGCCGTCGTGACCTGCGCGGTCAGGGCTGCGGACGGCCCGGGCACGACCTCCACCCTCGCCCCCAGTTCCACCGCGAGCCTCACGGCCCTGAAGCAGGGATCGGAGATGCCGGGCATGCCGGCGTCGGTGACGAGGGCGAGGGCTTCGCCGGCGCGGATGCGGGAGAGGATTTCGTCGGTGCGGGCGCGTTCGTTGAACTTGTGGCAGGAGATCATGGGGGTGGAGATGCCGTGGCGGTCGAGGAGGAGGCGGGTGTGGCGGGTATCCTCGGCGAGGATGTGGGAGGCGGAGCGAAGGATGCGCAGGGCGCGCAGGGTGATGTCCTCGAGGTTGCCGATGGGGGTGCCGACGAGATAGAGGCCGGGCGGCAGCGGAGACGAATCCGCCCCCGGCGCGGAAGCGGGCCCGGGGGCGGGGGGAAGGCCGTCCATGGGGGGCGGTCTATTCGTTGTCCTTCTCCACGAGCCGGATGGTGCGCGGTTTGGCCGCGTTCCTGAGCAGTTCGTCGGATTCGGCCAGATGCCGCTTGAGTTCGGAGAGAGTGGACTTGAACTCGTCGGTGACGGCGACGCCCTTGAGGGTGCCGTCGACGGCCTGCTGGAGCTTGAGGATGTTGTCAATGGAGCCGGCCAGTTCGGAGACGCGGCCGAGCTGTTCGGCGATCTTGTCCTGGGCCTTGGCGAGCTGAGCCGAGCCTTCCTGCTGGGCGTTGGCGATCCGGGAGGCGGCTTCGGACTGGGCCTGGGCGAGCTGCGCGGCGGATTCCTGCTGGGTCTTGGCCAGCTGGGCGGAGGAGTCCTGCTGGGCCTTGGCGAGTTGTTCGGCGAAGGCGGTCTGGGCCTTGGCGAGGGCGGCGGTGGAGTCGGACACGGACTTGCCGACGGTCTGGGCGAATTCGAGGCCGGCGGCGGCGGGGGTGTCGTTGCCGATGCGGGCGAGCAGAT
>CAYODC010000218.1:0-282 GCA_964402575.1 uncultured Verrucomicrobiota bacterium | reverse complement strand
GTAGCCGGCGAGATGGGAGGCGAGCTGGATGCGCGCGACGGCGACCAGCGCCAGCAGGACCATCAGGCCGGTGGTGAGGGTCAGCAGCATCTGCGGCGGCATGAAGCCGGCCGTGGCGCCCAGCAGAATCAGGATGGCGCCGGTTTCGGCCGCGATGGTGCCCAGCAGGCGCTGCATCTGGCTGGAGGCCATGACGGCGACCTGGGGGCCGGAGGCGCCGGCCGCCCACGCGGCGAGCAGGCGGCGGACTGGGCCCTCGTCGTCGGGCTCGTCGTGCTCGGC
>CAYODC010000217.1:0-4107 GCA_964402575.1 uncultured Verrucomicrobiota bacterium | reverse complement strand
TGGTAGCTCTTGGCCGCCCCCTCGAAGTCCCCGATCATCTCCTTCATCTGCGCATACTGGTAGGCCGCGTCCCGGTAGAACCGCACCACGTCCGGATCCGTCGGCTGCTGGTTCTCGTACTGCTTGAAAAACGTGTCATACAGCGTCCGGGCCTTGTCGGTTTCCCCGATCGCGAAATAGTTCCGCCCCAGCGCCAGCATGATCGCCTGCGCCTTCGGGCTGGCCGGCCCCATCTCGTTGACGATCGCCTCGGCCTCCGCAAACTGCCGCTGCTGAATGAGAATCTCCGCCTGGATGATCCGGCTGCGATCCTTCTGGCTGGGATCCTTCGCCAGAATCCCGTCCACCACTTTCTTGGCAAACTCGGGGAACGACGGCTTGAAGGAAACCAGTCCCGACGCAAATTCAAAGTCCTGGTCGACATCCGCCCAGACGGCCCCCGCCGCCAGCCAACCCGCCATCGCCCACGCCAACCCTCTGCCTATACCTGTCTTCATGGTCCCATCATCTCCCGCATTATGGGCGGCCTGCAATGCTGTCGCAGATTCATGGCTTGTTTATATCCCGACAATCGCGCTATCGTCAAGCATGTTAGGCCGTTTGGGAAGGTGGCATTATGTTTTATTCTGATTATGGATCGACCGGTAAAAAAATCTCCGCCATCGGCTTCGGCGGCATGCGCCTGCCCGATCCCCAAAACCCGGCCCAGGCCATCGATCTGCTCCATGCCGCCCGCCGCGCCGGCATCACCTATTTCGACACCGCCCCCTTCTACTGCGAAGACCGAAGCGAATTCATTTTCGGCGAGGCGCTGCGCTCCATGCCCCCCTCCCCCCTTCCCCTCTACACGTCCTCCAAATGCTCCCGCCCTTCCGCCTCCGATTTCCGCCGCGGCCTCGAACAATCCCTCGCCCGCCTCGGCGTCGATCAGATTACCTTCTTCCACATCTGGTGCGTCATGGATCCCGCTGACTGGCGCGCCCGCGTCGACGGCGGAGCCCTCCGCGAAGCCCTCCGGGCCAAGGACGAAGGCCTCATCGGCCATGTCTGCGTCTCCACCCACATGACCGGCCCCGAAATCGAACGCATGCTCTCCGACCACCCCGAAATCGAAGGCGTCACCCTCGGCTATTGCGCCATCAACTTCCCCTACCGCCGCCAAGGCGTCGAAGCCGCCCGCCGCCTCCGGCGCGGCGTCGTCGCCATGAATCCCCTCGGCGGCGGCCTCATCCCCCGCCATCCCGATGCCTTCGATTTCATCCGCGCCCCCGGCGACCCCGATGTCGTCTCCGCCGCGCTGCGCTTCCTCGCTTCCGACCCCGCCATCACCTGCGCCCTCGTCGGCTTCTCGTCTCCCGACCATGTCGACCAGGCCGTCCGCGCCCTTGACGACTTCGACGCCCACTCTCCCGAACACCTCGACACCCTGCGCGCCCGCATCGAACGCGATTTCAACGAAATGTGCACCGGTTGCGGCTATTGCCTCCCCTGCCCCCAAGGCATCCCCATCCCCCGCTTCATGGATATCCATAATCTGTTGCAGCTCAAATGCACCGAGGAGGAAATCCGCTCCCGCTTCAAATACCATTGGGACCTCACCCCCCAGCAGGCCGCCGAGTGCGTCGAGTGCGGACAATGCGAAAGCCGCTGCACCCAGCACCTCCCCATCATCGAACGGCTCAAAACCCTGGCCGGTTTCCGGATGGATTGATCCGGACCTGCGGCCCGCCCCCGCCCACTTCTCTTCCTTCCCCCCCCTCGCCTTTACGGCCCGAGGATCAGCCGGAGCTGATAGTAGGACGGATTCACCGGCGCCACGTTGGTCCATGGCGATGTTTGCACGCCGAAGTTGGACCACGCCACGGGATTCCGCGTGATGTTCGTCGCGCCCCACACCTGAATCTGTGCGGCCGGCACCGGATTGGACCACGTCAGCCGCACCACCCCGTTCGTGCCCCGGATCAACGTGAATTCCGGTCCCGCCAGCGGATTGACGTACAAGTCGAATGCCCGGTTGCTCCAGCCATAGTCGTTCGTGGCCTGCACCGTGAAGTTGAACAACCCCACCGCCGACGGCGTCCCGCTGAGCGTCCCGTCCGTCCCCAGCGACAGCCCACCCGGCAGGCTCCCGCCCACCACGCTGAAGCTCGGCTCGCCCGTCGCCTCGATCGTTTCCGAATACGTCACGCCCATCGTCCCCGAAGGCAGCGGACTCTCCGTGAGGAACACCGGAATCTGCGCAATCTCCAGATTGTAGACCCGGTTGCTCGATCCATAGCCGTTCGTGGCCAACACCGTGAAACTGTACGGACCCAGAACAGTCGGCGTGCCACTCAGCATGCCGTTGGTCGCCAGCGTCAACCCCGGCGGCAGGCTTCCCGCCGCCACGCTGAAGTGGGGTTCGCCGGCAGCCTCGATCTGCAGCGCATACGGCTCGTTCACCGCGCCCGACGGCAGAGGGCTGGCCGTGAAAAATTCCGGCGGCCCGAAGATCTCCAGCGCATACGCGCGGTTGGTCGAGCCCACCACGTTGGTCGCCCGCACCGTGAAGTCGGCGTTCGTGATCCGGACCGGCATCCCCGTAATCCATCCGTTCGCCCCCAGCACCAGCCCCTCCGGCAAGCCCCCCGTCAGCAGGCTGAACGACGGATTGTTGCTCGCCACGATCTGGAACGCGTATTCCACCCCCACCTCGCCGCTAGGCAACGGGCTTTCCGTGTAGAACACCGGCGGTTCCGTCGGCTGGTTGATCGTGAGGAAATAGTTGCTCGACACCGTTCCCGCCGAGTTCGTGGCCCGCACCTGGAAGAAGCTGTTGTAGACCTCCGTCGGCGTGCCGCTCAGCAATCCGTTCGTCGACAGCGTCAAGCCCAACGGCAGCCCCGCGCCCACGCCATCCACCACGCTGAACGCCGGATTGTTGCTCGCCACGATCTGCAGCGAGTACGGCGCACCCACCACCCCATCCGGCAACGGACTCTGCGTCACCAGCGCCGGCGGCCCCAGCACCACGCTGACCGTGTAGCTGTTGGTCGCCCGGCCATGGGCGTTGCTGGCCACCACCGATAGCGGAATCAGGTTTCCAAGGGTCGGCGGCGTGCCGCCGATCGCGCCCGTGTTCGGATTCAGCGTCATCCACGTCGGGAACGGCGTGCCCTTGTGATACGTCACCGCCGGCGACCCCATCGCCGTCACCGATCCCGAATACGCATTGCTCAATACCGCATCCGGCAAGGTGTATGCCGTGAACCGCGGCGGCATCAGCGCCCCCCTCATCAGGCAATGCCCCGCCCCGGCCGACGCCTGCGCCACGCCCGTCGCGGCATAGCTCGGCACCGGCAACTGCCCATCGAAATCATTTCCCCAGACCACCAGAGACCCGTTCGTTTTCAAGGCCATGCTGAAGCAGTCCCCCGCCGCAATGGCGATCACGCCGCTAGTGGCCTCGGCCGGAACATTGGTGGCATCGTAGAACGGGGAGCCCCAAGCGATCACTTCGCCGGCTTTCAAGGCCAGCGCATGCCAGCACCCCGCCGCAATCGCGCTGACGCCGCTCGTCGCCGCTGCGGGCACATCCCGGATGCTATAGGCGTACTCGTTCGTCCCCGGAATCCCGAACACCTGCACCCCGCCGTTCTTCAACGCCAGACTGTACAACCCGCCGGCCGCCACCGCCGTCACCCCGTTGGTCAATTCATCGGGCACATCGCATTGCCCCCAGCCGTTCGATCCCCACGCAATCACCCCGCCATTCTTCAGCGCCAGCGCATGCCATTCGCCGGCCGACACCTGGCTCACCCCGCTCGTCGCGGCCTCTGGAACGTTCGTCGCCACAATGCCCGCCCCCCACGCCACCACCGCCCCGTTGGTTCTCAACGCCAGGCTGAACACCCCGCCGCCCGATACATTCGTCACCCCGCTTTGCGCCGCAGTCGGCACCGTCGTCTGCCCGTACGCATTGTTGCCCCACGCATACACCCTCCCGTTCTTCACCGCCAGGCTATGCAGATATCCCGCTGAAATCGAAGAACATCCGGAAATCACGTCGGCCGGCACCGGCGAGGCCTGAAAATCCGCATTTCGCCCCCATCCCAACGTGTACGGGCC
>CAYODC010000216.1:0-4147 GCA_964402575.1 uncultured Verrucomicrobiota bacterium | reverse complement strand
CGCAGGCCGTCGAGGAGGAGCCTCAGCCCGTCGCGGCGGAGCCCGCCGAGGTCGCAGCGCTCGGAGCCGGGGCCACGGGCGGCGTCGTCGTCACCGGAGCCGGGGCCGGGGCCGCCGCCGGGGGAGTGGTGGCCGGCGGGGTAGTGTTGGGTGCGCATGAGGCGGTCGAAGCGTCGCCATTCGGCGGGGGTGAGGTGGCTGACGGACTGTTTTTCCAAGGCGTGGCCGAGGGCGTTCCAGGCGGCGCGGAAGCGGGCGGGGGAGGCGTCGAAGGCTTGGGCGCCGGCGAGGAAGGCGGCGTGGAGGGGTTCGGGGGAGCCACCGCGGGCGCGGTAGGGGCGGAGGTTTAGTCGGCCGATGCGGCCATCGGGGGTGAGGGGGGTCCAGAGGGGTTCGTCGGGTTGGGGCGGGCCGAGGGAAGCCCATTCTTGGTCGAGCCATTGGCGGACGGCGAGTTCGTTTTCGACGGCGTGTTCGCCGCCGCGGGTGGCGTGGAAAAGCCATTTGTAGGCGTCTTCGATGCGCAGCTCGGGGTCGGAGCGGGCCTGATCGAGGAAGAAGGCCGCGACGGGGTCGGGGGTGCGGGCGCAGGCGCAGAGGAGGAGCGGGATTAGAAAAGACTTGAGAAAACCGGATTTCATGTCATTATTACAGATATGAAAAATAGTAATAACACGGCGGAGGCCGGGATTGCAAGGCTGAGCTTGTCGCTGCCGAACGGGCTGGCGGGGGAGCTGGACGGGCTGGTGGCGGCGAAGGGGGCGGCGAGCCGGTCGGCGCTGGTGGCGGACCTGGTGCGGGAGGCGGTGGTGGAGCACCGGTCGCGGCGCGGGAAGCAGGAGATCGCGGGGGCGATCACGCTGGTCTACGACCACCATGCACGGAACTTGCAGGCGAAGCTGACGGACCTGCAGCATGACAGCGAGGGGCTGATCGTGTCGGTGATGCACGTGCATTTGAGCCACCACGACTGCCTGGAGGTGCTGGTGGTGCGGGGGCCGGCGGACAAGGTGCGGGGGCTGGCGGACAAGCTGGCGGCGGTGCGCGGGGTGAAACACGGGAAACTGACGATTGCGACGACGGACCACAAGGCATGAGCATGAAGAAAATTGGATGGATGGCGGGTGTGCTGGCGCTGGGCGCGGCGGCGGCGTTCGGGCAGCAGCCGGTGTCGCACTGGGACCTGCAGGCGGTGACGTCGACGGGGACGAGCGCGTGGGTGGAGAGCTTTCCGTTCACGATCCAGGGCGTGATCCTGAACGATCCGGAGGAGATGCTGCCGGTGGCCTACAACCCTGATGCCACGGGAACGGCGAACGGGGGGCAGTTCCAGCTATTCATTCAGGCGGTGGCGGCGGGGGACCGGGGGGGGACGGCGGTGTACATGGCGCAGATGAGTTTTCTGGCGGGCAACAACTACGACGAGGCGGGGTGGGCCAGCGAAATGCAGCGCGTGGGCTACGACGGGAACGGGCGCAAGTTCCGCAAGGGCGATCTGGTGGAAGTGACGGCGCGGAAGGCGTTGTTTTACAACGGCAAGCGGAACATCAACGAGGCTCACCGGGTGGATCCGGCCAACAACTTCGACATCGCGCTGGTGCGGCCGAACACGGTGCTGCCGCAGGCGGAGGCGATTACGCTGGCGGATTTGAAGAACGAGGACGACAGTGCGATTTTCGATGCGACGCGGGCGACGGGCGGGGAGCACTGGCAGGGGATGCGGGTGCGGCTGGACGGGATCCGGCTGGCGACCACGAATGGCTGGGGCAAAACGAACTGGGCGGAGCGGATTTGCACGGCGGGGGACGGTACGGGGCGGACGCTGCCGCTGCGGATGCCGCTGACGGATCTGGGGCCGGTGCCGAAGACGTCGGCGTGGTTTTCGGCGACGGGCATCTTGAATCAGGAGAGCAGTCCGACCAACGGCTACGAGCTGTTCGTGCAGGAGATCGGGCCGGAGCTGGAGCTGGGCCGGAGCGCCTCGGGGGGGGTGGCGGCGAGTTTTTCGGCGGACTACGAGGGCTATGTGCTGGAGGCGTCGGATGACGGGCTGGAGACGTGGAGCGCGGTGGATGCGACGCCGGTGAAGGTGATTTGGATCGAGGACGGCGGGGCTTCGTCGAACCGGGTGTATCGGTTGAGGAAAGCGGATTGAGAAACGCGTTCACATTGATCGAGCTGCTGGTGGTGGTGGCGGTGCTGGGGCTGCTGGCAGCGCTGGCGGGGCCGCCGGTGGTGGCGGCGATTGAGCGGGGCCGGGTGGGGCGGGTGCTGATGGATTTGCAGACGGTGGAGGTGGCGCTGGAGGCCTACCGGACGGATCACGGGTGCTATCCGCCGGTGGTGGTGTCGTGCATGGCGTCGGACCGGCAGGAGGTGTTGCAGTTGCCGCAGGAGCTGGCGGACGGGGGGTATTTGCCCAAGAACCCGCAGACGGCGACCTCGACGCTGCTGGAGGATCCGTTTCATCCGGGGAGCACGTACAAATACGCGGCGCCGGAGAACTACTGGATGAACGGGTCGAAGCAAGAGGACCGCTATCCGGTGTGGGTGCCGGATGATTTTCCGTCGTGCCAGTCGGCAGGGGGGAAGGCGGATGATTCGCCGAATTCGCCGCTGGCGTGGGCGGTATGGAGTCCGGGGCCTCGTCCGCAGCAGGGCAAGGCGCTGAGCAACAAGGCGCCGACGGCGGGATTCACGTGGTATGCGCGGACGGGGGATCACGGGGTGATTGGGCGCTACAAGCAGCGCAACGGGCCGAGCTGGTTGACGCTGAGGTAGGGGCGGGGTCAGCGCCACTTGTTGACGAGGTCGTCGAAGAGACTGCGGGAGGCGGCGCGGGGGTCGGGGCGGGGGCGGGCGTAAGGGGGCGGGGAGACGTGGACATCGGCGTCGGGGATTTGATAGAGGCCGCCTTCGGGGGCGCGCTGGCGGGCGTAGGCGGCTTCGTACTCGGCCTGGCGGGCTTCGGCGCCGGCGGATTGGTGGATGAAGAAGGCGATCAGGAGGAGGGAGAAGCGGATATGGCCGCCGGCGAAGAGGGGGAGGACGGCCCAGAGGCCGAAGAGCCAGGCGAAGGCGCGGCCGACGGAGGCGGCGAGCTGGGTGGCGCGGAGTCGGCCGAGGCGGGGGACGAGGGCGGCGCGGAAGACGCGTCCGCCGTCCATGGGGAAGGAGGGAATGAGATTGAAGAGGGCGAGCATGAGGTTGAAGCCGCCGAGGTTGGCGAGCAGGCGGGCGAGGGGGATGTTGAAAGCGGCGACTACGGGCGCGGCCATCCAGCCGGCGAGGCCGAGGGCGAGGCTGACGGCGGGGCCGGCGAGGGCGGTTTGGATTTCGTCGGCGGGGCGTTTGGGCAGCGCGCTCAGGCGGGCCATGCCGCCGATGGGGAGGAGGAGGATTTCGAGGATGCGGACGCCCTTGGCGCGGGCGACGAGGGAGTGGCCGACTTCGTGGAGGGCGACGCAGGCGAAGAGGGCGACGGCGAAGAGGAGTCCGTAGAGGAGTCCGGCGGGGCCGGCGGCGGGGGCGAAGGAGAGCGCCAGGAGCGGGAGGAAGATCAGCAGGGTGACGTGCACCCGCACGGGGATGTTGAAGAGGGTTCCGATGGAATAGGAGTTGGACATGGGGTGGGGAGAGGGGTCGGGGTTCAGGGTTCAGGATTCAGGGTTCAGGATTCAGGATGGAGAAAAGCATGGGAACATGCAAGCCGCCCCTGAAGGCCTGAATCCTGAACCCCGGACCTTGAACCCTGTGCTTCCTATCGCGATTCCGTTATTCATGTAGCGAAACAACCGCCCGGCTCGGCAGGGATGCCTCGCCCTACCATCCGCCATAGGGTTCAGGTCTTCGGTAGGGCGAACCCTCCGGGTGAGCCGCGATGAGGGATTCAACCGAGCTACATCATTTCTGATAAGGCTCAAGAGCGTTCAGGGCTTTGATGTAGCTGGCCTCGGCGAGGCCGGCCACAAAAGAAACAGCCCCGGCCCCACCGGGGCCGGCTACAACCAATCTGGAAAGGCTCTCGTCCGTCTGGCTGTAGCTGCGCCCGCTGGGCGCGGTTATGATATTGAGTAATATGTTCTAATCCTCGGCGGGGGCGGGGGTGGTTTTGGAGGGGACTTCCTTGCCGGAGGGTTTGGCGCCG
>CAYODC010000215.1:0-4152 GCA_964402575.1 uncultured Verrucomicrobiota bacterium | reverse complement strand
GGCGGAAATGACGGTGGTGTGCGGGGCGCCGAACGTGGCGGCGGGCGGGAAGTATCCGTTTGCGCCGCTGGGCACGGCGCTGCCGTGCGGGATCACGATCGAGAAGCGCAAGGTGCGCGGAGTCTTTAGCGAGGGCATGCTGTGCGCCGAGGACGAGCTGGGGATTTCCGACGACCACGCCGGGCTGATGGTGCTGGATGCGAAGTGGGCGCCAGGGACGCCGCTGGCCGAGGTGCTGGGTCCGCCGGAGACGGTGGTCGAGGTGGAGATCACGCCGAACCGGCCGGATTGCCTGAGCCTGCTGGGCATCGCGCGCGAAGTGGCGGCGCTCTATGGGACGAAGGTCAAGGTGCCGGACGCCGCGCTGCAGGAATCGCATCCCGCGGTGGAGAAGGCGACCAGCGTGGTCGTCGAGGATCTGGTGGATTGTCCCCGCTACACGGCGCGCATTTTGCAGGACGTGAAGGTGGGCCCGAGCCCCGACTGGATGCGGCGGCGCCTCGAGGCGGCGGGGATCCGCGCGATCAACAACATCGTGGACATCACGAACTACGTGATGGTGGAGTGCGGGCAGCCGCTGCATGCGTTCGACCAGAAGCTGCTGGCGGAGGGGCGCATCGTGGTGCGGCACCCGAAGCCGGGCGAGAAGATCCTGACGCTGGACGGGGTGGAGCGGGCGCTGGAGCCGCAGATGCTGGTGATTGCGGACGCGCAGAAGCCGATGGCGGTGGCGGGGGTGATGGGCGGTGAACACAGCGGGATCAACGAGAAGACGACGGAAGTGCTACTGGAGAGCGCGAACTTCCGGCCGGCGGCGGTGCGGGCGACGAGCAAGAAGCTGGGGATGCTGTCGGACGCGTCGTACCGGTTCATGCGCGGGGTGGACGCGGAGCTGGCGGAGTTCGGCAGTCGCCGCGCGGCAAAACTGATGGTCGAGTTGGCGGGGGCGAAGCTGCTGATGGGGGCGGTGGATGTGCGCGGAGAGCCGAAGCATCCGTGGAAGGTGGCGTGCCGGCCGGCGCGGCTGGAAGCCTTGCTGGGGCTGAAGGCGTCGCCGGAGGCGATCGCCAAGGCCTTTGCGTCGCTGGAGCTGAAGGTGCTGGCGTGCGGGCCGGACGCGGTCGAGGTGGAAGTGCCGACGTTCCGCGAGGATTTGACGCGCGAGGCGGACCTGATCGAGGAGTATGCGCGGCTGCACTTGAAGGAACTGCCGCCGGTGCGGTCGATGGCGACCATCGTGCCCGGGGCGGACGACCTGCCCGCGCAGGCCGCGGCGCGGCTGCGCGAGGTGCTCGCCGGGCTGGGCCTGCAGCAGGTGATGCACTACAGTTTCCTCGCGGAAGGGCTGCTGGACCGGTTCGACCGGGCCGGGGCGGCGCAACGCGTGAAGTTGGTGAATCCGCTGACGGCGGACCATACGGTGATGCGCGACGCGCTGCTGCCGCAGATGGCGGAGACCATCGGGCTGAATTTCTCGCGGCAGGTGGCGGAGACGGCGTTTTTCGAGACGGGGCGGGTGTTCCGGTTGGGGCCGGACGGGCGGCCGGCGGAGGAGGAGCATGTGTCCATCGGGCTTTCGGGCCCGGCGGGGCGGACGGGGCTGGACAAGTTCAGGCCGGTGGATGAATTGGAGATGTTCCTGTGGATCAAGGGGCTGTGGGAACAGGCCGCGGCCGCGCTGAAGCTGCGCGGGGCGGCGCTGGCGCCGGCGGACCGGCCGTGGAGCGAGCCGGGGCGCGGGATGGAGATCACGGTGGATGGCGCGGTCGTCGGCTGGCTGGGCCTTCTGCAGGCGGAGATCGCGAAGGAGTGGCGGATTCACGAGCCGGTGGGGCTGCTGGAGGCGGCGGTGAAGCCGCTGGTGAAGGATGTTGCTACAATGCAAGGACTGACCCCTCCGCCGAGCTATCCGAGCATCCGGCGCGACGCGGCGTTGATCGTGGGCGCGGAGGTGCGGCACGAGCGGGTGGTGGCGGTGGCGCGCGGGGCGGCGCCGGCGGAGCTGGAGAAGATCGAGCTGTTCGACATCTACCAGGGGAAGAACCTGGAAGGGCGCAAGAGCATGGCCTACGCGTTCACGTATCGCTCCAAGGCGGGGACGCTGACCGACGAGGTGGCGAACGGATTCCAGGAGAAGGTGAATGCGGCGTTGAAGGAGCAGTTGCCCGCGGAGATCCGGGAAGGCTAGCGGCGGCGGGCATGAAGATCGATGGGAAGGGAGACTGGAAAATGAATCGACGGGAATTTATCCAGATGGGCGGGGCCGTGGTGGGGGCGCTGGCGGTGGGCCGGGTGCCGGCGGCGATCGGGGCCGAGCCCAAATGGGTGGTGGCCGGGAACGAAGCGGATTTCGAACTGGACCAGCCCGTGAGCGTGCTGGACGGAGAAGGGTTTGTGGTCCGGCGCGCGGACGGGATCCGGGCGTTCACCTCGCGCTGCACGCATCGCGGCTGCAACGTGTCGTGGCAGGGCACCGAGTTTGTCTGCCCCTGCCATGAGGCCCGGTTTGGCCTCGGGGGGGAAGTGTTGACGGGGCCGGCGCGCGAAAAACTGCCGGCCATACCCGTCCGAGTCGAAGAGGGTCAAGTACAGTTGCACGTGTAACCGGGAAAAGGATTGCCATGCCCACATATGAATACGAGTGCCGCAAGTGCGGACACACATTTGAGAAGTTCCAATCGATCACGGCCGCGCCGGTGAAGACGTGTCCGAAGTGCCGGGGCAAGGTGGCGCGCCTGCTGTCGGCGGGGGCGGGAATCATCTTCAAGGGGTCCGGCTTCTACCAGACGGACTACAAGAAGAGTTCGCATGCGCCGCCGGCGTCGCAGAAGCCGGCAGAGAAGAAGGCGGAAGGGGCGAAGGCGGACGGCGGGAAGACGGCGGGAGCCAAGGCGGAGAAGCCGGCGTAATAACCAGGGAGCGTAGAACCATGAGCGACAATAACCTGATGATGCGGTGTTCGAAGTGCGGCGAAATGAACCAGTTGCCGGTGGTGCATTGCAAGCGCTGCGGAGCGAAGCTGGATTTCGATGCGGCGGAGGCGCAGATGCAGCAGGCGGGGCTGCCGACCTTGCAGGACCGGCTGCGGCTGGCGGCCAAGCTGGGGGCGATTGCCGCGTTGCTGTTGGCGGTATTGCTGATTCTTTGGCCGGGACGGATGACGCGTACGGTTGGCGAAGAGATCGACGGCAAGCGGTATCGGATGAAGGGCGAGATCCTGATCGACATGTTGAACCGCGGGATGCCGGCGGTGCAAATGATCGAGGAAAAGGAGATCAACGCCCATTTCCAGGAACTGCTGGCCGCGCAGGTGAAGCGCGAAGGCCTGGCGGCCTCGCTGAAGGATGTCGGCGCGCGGTTCAACGCGGGCCGGGCGGAAGGTTTTGTTGCGATCAAGCGCGGGCCGCTGACGCTAACGGCGCATTTCCAGGCGGCGGTTCGTGGCGACCGGCTGGTGGTGACAGGGGCGAAGGCGGGGCATTTGCCGCTGCCGGGAATCCTCGGTCGGTTGTATGCCAAGACGCAGGGCGGGTTGTTCCGGCAGTTCAAGAACGAGTCGCGGGTCCTGCGGAACCTGGAAGGCGCGTCGATCGGGGATGGGACGATCGAATTGATCATCCGGTCCGGAAAATAGCCCCCGCATGAAGGCGGTGTTCCAGCGGGTCTCGCGCGCAGAGGTCCGCAGCGAGGGGCGGGTGACGGGCCGGATCGGGCCGGGGGCGGTAATCCTGCTGGGGGTGGGGAGGGCGGACACGGAAGCGGAAGCCGTGAAGCTGGCCGACAAGGTGGCGAAGCTGCGGGTGTTCGACGATGCCGAGGGGAAAATGAACCTGCCGATCTCATCGGTGGCGGGTGGAAAGTTCGTGGTGGTGAGCCAGTTCACGCTGCACGGGAACACGGGGAAGGGGAACCGTCCAAGCTATATAGAGGCGGCGCCGCCGGAGGTGGCGGAGCCGTTGTACGAGGCGTTCGTGGCGCGGTTGCGGGAGCAGGGATTCGGGGTGGAGACGGGGGTGTTCCGCACGATGATGGAAGTGGAGCTGGTGAACGACGGGCCGGTGACGCTGCTGCTCGACACGGACGAGTGGAAGTAGCGGCCACGGAGCAAGGGGGCGAGTGACGGCGGGGCGGGGGTGTGCTAGCGTGGGGGGG
>CAYODC010000214.1:369-4165 GCA_964402575.1 uncultured Verrucomicrobiota bacterium | reverse complement strand
ATGCCCGTTTCCGTCGCGGCGACCAGCGTTCGGATCCGCGCCTCCGGATGCCGCAGCAGCAGCTCCACGATCCCCACTCCGCCATATCCCCCGCAACCCACCACCTTGACTTTGATCATGGTCTTCTCCTTCGACAAGCCTTCCAGGGCCGGAATCCAGGTTTCAGAACGGAATCCACTTCTGAGCGGACTTCATGTCCGCGACCGCATGGGCGAGCAACTGGATCGTGTGCTCCAAGTCGTCGATGCAAACCACCTCGCCCGGCGTATGCATGTAGCGCAGCGGCACGCTCACCAGCGCCGCCGCCACCCCCCCGCGCGTGATCTGGATCGGATCGGCGTCCGTCGGCGTCGCCCGCCCCTCGGCCACCACCTGCACCGGGATCTTGTGCTTCCTGGCCGTCTTCATCAAATGCTCGAACAGCACCGGATTGATGTTGGCGCCGCGCGACACCACCGGCCCGCCGCCCAGAACCACCTTGCCCTCGCGCTTCTCCACCGCCTCCATCATCGGATGGTCCGTCGCATGCGTCACGTCCACCGCAATCCCCACCTCCGGCGCGATCCCAAACGCCGAGGTCGTCGCCCCCCGGCTGCCGATCTCCTCCTGCACCGTCCCCACCGCGTGGATTTCCGCCTTGGGCGCCATCCCCGCCAGCCGCCGCGCCGCCTCCAGCACGACAAACGCCCCCGCCCGGTCGTCGAACGCCCGGCCCGCCAGCCGCCCGTTCGGCAGCACCGTCATCTCCTGGTCGATCACCATCGGATCCCCCACCGCCACCCGCTTCTCCGCTTCCTTGCGGTTCTTCGCCCCGATGTCCACCCACAGGTCCGTCAGCGCCGTCACCTGCTTGCGATCCTCGGGCTTCTGCACGTGAATGGGCATCTTGCCGATCACCCCCCGCACCACGCCCTTCCCCGTCCGGATCGCCACGCGCTGCCCCTGCGGAATCTGCGGATCCCACCCGCCAATCGGCGCCACCCACAGGTAGCCGTTCGCATCGATGAACGTCACCAGAAATCCAATCTCGTCGTAATGCCCCGCCAGCATCACCCGCGGCGAACCGCCGGGATGCACCACCACATCCGTGTTGCCATGCACATCCGTGTGCACCGCGGACGCAAATGCCTCCGCCTCTTGACGGAAAATCCGCACGGCGTCCTGCTCATAGCCCGACGGACAGATCGCGCTCATCAGGCGTTGGAGAAATTGCTGGCTGGTTGAATTCATCGTGGAGGCTCCTGTTGGACGAAATGCAGCCTAGCCTATTGCGTCCGCGTCACCAAGCGGGGATTCAACAGCCGGGTCGGCGGCGGCGCCACCGCCTGCGGGGGACGGGGCGGCGCCGGTGCCGGCGCGAACACCGCCTCCGCCGGCGGCTCCGCGGGTGCCGGCGCCGCCGGCGCCGCCTCCACGGGAATCGGCGTCACCACGATCGCCGCTTCCGCCTCTACGACCGGATCCGGTGCCACCACCGGCACCACCGGCGGTGCCGCGACCGGCGCGGCGGCCGGCCCCCACGAACGCGACGCCATGGGGATCGGTGCCACCGGCGCCGGCGCCGGCGCCGCGACCGGCGCGGCCACCTGTATCGGCATCTGCAGCAGCGGCGCTCCCAGTTCGACCTTCGCCCGGTTCACCATCGAAAGGTAGTTCACGATCCCTTGCGCAATTCCCTGCGCCACCGTCTCGCGATACGAGGGCGTCGCCAGCTTCTGCTCCTCCTGCGGATTCGATAGAAACCCGCATTCCACCAACGCCGACGGCATCGCCGAATCCTTCAGGACCTGGAAACGCGCATGCTTCAACCCGCGATCCTCCGCGCGGGTAATGCCCACCAGCGCGCGCTGGATCTGGTGCCCCAGCACCGTGTTCGAATGGTTGAACCGGTTGTTCGGCACCGCCGGATACCGCCCCGTCAGCCGGGACTCGGCCGTCGGCGGATAATTCTCCGCCGCCGTCACGAAGGTTTCCACCCCCCGCACCGTCCGCGTCGCGGAGGCGTTGAGATGGATGCTCACAAACGCATCCCCGGATCCCCGGGCGGCCAGGAAGGGCCGGTCTTCCAGCGTCCAGTACCGATCGGTGTCGCGGGTCATCACCACCCGCACCCCCAGCGCCGCCAGGTGCGCCCGCACCCGCAAGGCGATGTCCAAGGCCAGATCCTTCTCCATGATCCCCGTCCGGCCAATGGCTCCCGGATCCTTGCCCCCGTGTCCCGGATCGAGCACCACCGTGCGCGTTCCCCGCCCGGCCAGATACGCCGACGGCCTCACCAGCGGATCCAACATGAACTGCGCATCCGCATCCGATACATGCCATTCTCCGCGGATCCGCATCACCGGCGCGTGCAGCCATGCCATGCTCCCGTTGAGCACCGCCTGGCGCCCGTCGCCCGTGAACTGCAGGCTGACGTATTGCCCGCGGATCAACAGGGTTTTGCCTCCCGGCGTCGTCAGCGGCAAGCCGTACATCCCCGCGACGTCTTTCAGGGAATGATATCGCTTCCCCCCCAGCACCACGGCCCGCAGCGCGCGGACCTGGCCCGGCGCCGGCGCCGGCCACAACAGGCCCGCGCCCAGCAGAACCACGAACAGCCATCCGATGGATCGGTTTCCATGCATAAACGGACCACTATAATGGCCTCCCGGCCCGATGGCAACTGTTCCATTCCCCACTGTTCCATTCCCCGCCCTTTCCGCGCGCCTCCGGCGCCGGAGACTCCCTCCCCGACGACCCGCACTTGACGACCTTCCCGTTTTAAGGGAAAACCGCCTCCATGAATGTCGACGGCAAGCCCTATCGCACCATCTGGCTGGAAAGCCCCGGCTGCGTCCGGATCATCGACCAAGCCCTCCTGCCCCACCGGTTTGCCCTCATGGACCTGCGCACCCCCGAAGACATGGGCGACGCCATCCGCCACATGAACCTGCGCGGCGCCGGCCTCATCGGCTGCGCCGCCGCCTGGGGCGTCTATCTCGCCGTCCTCCGCCACGCCCATGCCCCCGACTTCTCCGCCCGGATGCGGTCCGAAGCGGCCGCCCTCCTCGCCACCCGCCCCACCGCGAAAAACCTCGAGTGGGCCGTCGTCCGCATGCAGAACGCCCTCGCCGCCTGCGCCTCCCCCGCCGACCGCGTCGAAACCGCCCGCCGCGAGGCCCAGGCCATCACCGACGAAGACGCCGACTTCTCCCGCCGCATGGGCCAGCACGGCCTCGCCCTCCTTCGCGCGATTGCCGCACGCAAGCCCGGCCGGCCCGTCAACGTCCTGACCCACTGCAATGCCGGCTGGCTCGCGTTCGTCGACCATGGCACCGCATTGGCCCCGGTCTACGCCGCCCACGACGCGGGCATCCCCGTCCATGTCTGGGTGGATGAAACCCGTCCGCGCAACCAGGGTGCCTCCCTCACCACGTGGGAACTCGGCCACCATGGCGTTCCCCATACCCTCATCCCCGACAACGCCGGCGGCCACCTCATGCAGCACGGCCTCGTCGATATCGTGTTCGTCGGATGCGACCGCTGCACCGCCGCCGGCGATGTCGCCAACAAGATCGGCACCTATCTCAAGGCCCTTGCCGCCCGCGACAACGACGTGCCTTTCTACGCCCTCCTCCCCTCCTCCACCATCGATTGGGACATCACCGACGGCGTCAACGCAATCGTCATCGAAGAACGTGGATCCGAAGAAGTCCGCTTCATGACCGGCTGGGACGAGTCCGCCAACCGGCCCGCCACCGTCCGCATCTGCCCCGACAACACCCCCGCCGCCAACTTCGGCTTCGACGTCACCCCC
>CAYODC010000214.1:0-359 GCA_964402575.1 uncultured Verrucomicrobiota bacterium | reverse complement strand
GCGCGGCATCGCCCCCGCCTCGCGCGAAGGCCTCCGGAAACTGTATGCCGACCTCCATCCATAGGGACGAAGGCTACATCAAGTTCTCCTTCGCCCACGAAGCAGCCCCCCCCCCCGCGCATCCCCGCCTCCACGATCTCTTGCGCATCCGCGACGACCTGCACGAGTGGGAACTCATCGGCGTCCTCCCCGACGGCATCGGCTACGGCAACGTCAGCGCCCGCATCGAAGGAACCCCCGGATTCGTCATCACCGCCAGCGGCACCGGCCTGAAATTTCCCATCGCCGCGGAACATTTCTGCGAAGTCCTGTCCTTCGACATCGCGCATAACCGCGTGGCCTGCCGCGGGCCGCTGCCC
>CAYODC010000213.1:0-4170 GCA_964402575.1 uncultured Verrucomicrobiota bacterium | reverse complement strand
CGCACCCAACTGCCCCCCCCCCCGGCCACCGCGCCCGAGGGCCCCGCCATCCGCCTTCGGTCGGCCACGCTCACGGGAACGCTCCCGCCAGGCACCCCGGACTTCCCCTCCCACTCCCGGCCTTCCCCCCGCGGCTATCCTTGGATGGTCCTGTTCGATGCCCCCATTCAACCGCAATGGCGCCAATCGCTGGAAGACTCCGGCGCCATCGTGCGGGCCTACCTGCCCGATCATGCGCTGCTCATCGAAGCCCCGTCTTCCGTTTTGACCACCCTGGCCCACCTTCCCCATGTCGCCTGGCAGGGCGAGTACCAGCCCGCTTACAAACTGCAGCCCCTCCTGGCCGTCCTATCCCGGCAACACCCCGATCTGCCCTTGCCCGTCACCATCCAGACCTTTTCCCCGGCGGACACCCTCCTCCTCTCGAACCACTTGGCCACCGCAGGCGCCTCCGGCATCCGGACCTCTCCCGCCCGGCGCTGGGGACTCGTCCGCGCCGTTTTGCCGGCCCAGGCGGCATGCCATCTCGCCCGGTTGCCCGAAGTGCAATGGATCGAACACCACGAACCACCCCGCATCCTGAACGACCAGGCCCGGGCCCCCGGCCACCTCAACATCGATGCCGTCCAGGAGGAACACCAACTCGATGGCAGCGGCCAGATCGTCGCCATCGCCGATACCGGCCTCGACTCCGGCGACACCAACACGCTGCATCCCGATTTCGCCGGACGCCTCCTGCAGGTTTTCGACACCGGCCGCCTCACCAACTGGAGCGACACCTACTACCACGGTACCCACGTGGCCGGATCCCTCCTGGGAACCGGAGCGGCCTCCGGCGGACAATTCCGCGGCGCCGCCCCCGGCGCCCGCCTGGTCTTCCAGTCGATCATGACCGACTACCAAACCTTGGCCCTGCCCGATGATCTCCACGAGTTCTACCTGCCCGCCCACGATGCGGGCGCGCGCATCCATTCCGACAGCTGGGGCAGCGACGTCGCCGGCGAATATTCGGCCGACTCCATGTCCACCGATGAATTCATCTGGGACCATCCCGGCCTGCTCGCCGTCTACGCCGCCGGCAATGCCGGCATCGATGCCGATCGCGACGGAATCGTCGACCTGGCGTCGCTCAATGCCCCGGCCTCCGCCAAGAATGTCCTCGCCGTCGGGGCATCCGAAAGCGGCCGCCTCCCCGGCAGCGGCGGCTATTCCAGCCGCACCTACGGCAACACCTGGTATGCCGATTTCCGCGCCGCGCCCATTTCCACCGACTGGATCTCCGCCAGTCCCAACGGCCATCCCCAGGGCTTGGCGGCCTTCTCCTCCCGCGGCCCGGCCGCCGATGGCCGGACCAAACCCGACATCGTGGCGCCCGGAACCGATATCATCTCCGTGCGCTCTCGGGCCTCGTCCGATCCGGGCTGGGGCGTGCTGGCGGACAACACCAACTACTGTTTCATGGGGGGCACCAGCATGGCCACGCCCCTTGCCGCCGGCGCCGCCACCCTCGTCCGGCAGTATTGCGTCCACCACCTCGGCTGGGATTCGCCCTCCGCCGCCGTCATCAAGGCCGCCCTGGTGGGCGGCGCACGATCGTTGACGCCCGGCCAGTACGGCGAGGACTTCCACCGGGAAATTCCCTCCTCTCCGCGCCCCAACCATGTCGAGGGATGGGGCCAGGCGGATATCGCGGGCTCCCTCTTCCCGACCGGCGGCCTTCAGGCGGTGCTTCTGGACCACGCCCCGCCCCTTGCCACGGGAGCCAGCAACGCCTTCCCGTTTGTTGTCCATGCCCCCGCTCCCCTCACGGCGGCGATGGCCTACAGCGACTACCCTTCCGCCCTGGCCGCCGCGGCCAACCTCGTGAACGATCTGGACCTCTTGCTCCTCGACCCGGACGGCGGGGCGCACCATCCCAACGGACGGGATGGCGCCGATGCGTTGAACAACGTGGAAACCATCGACGTGACTGTCGCCCAAACCGGACGCTGGACGCTGGTGGTTTCCGGCCGCAACGTCCCGCAGGCCCCCCAAGCCTACGGCCTGTATCTGCGCGGCGCCATCCACATGCCGGTGGAAATCTCCCACGACCCGCTTCCCAACACCTTTGTCACCAATGCCCCCTACCTGGTCGCCGCCGAGATCACCTCGGCGGGGAATTTCGATCCCTCCACCGTCCAAATGACTTGGATTTCCGAGTCCGGCACCAATGGATTCCTCTCCGTTCCCATGGCCACCACCAACGGCACCCGTTTCGAGGCGGTCATCCCGGCCCAGCCCGTCGGCTCCCGCATCTGGTACATGATCACCGCCGGCTCCCCCCTGCTGCCGGCCTATCATCCCACCAACGCCCCCCACGAGCTCCATTCCTTCGAGATCACCCCCCCCCTGACCCTGTCCGTGTCGGGATCGCCCGGCAACTCCTTTGAAGTCGATCCCGCCTATGGCGTTCATACCCTCGCCTCCAACATCCCCGTTCATGCCCAGGCGTTCTACCCCCCTCTCGGCACCAATGGCTGGCGGCTGGCCTGCGTCGGCTGGACCGGCTCCGGCTCCGCCCCCCCCTTCGGGCTCCAGGACTCGATCAATTTCACCCTTCGCTCCGATTCTCACATCACCTGGCTTTGGCAATATCAAGTCGCCCTGATGCAACAGTCGTCACCGACCGGGGCATTGTCGGCCACCACCTGGCATCCCGCCGGCGGCACCGCCGCCAGCCTGACCGCCCCCGAAAGC
This sequence comes from uncultured Verrucomicrobiota bacterium, assembly GCA_964402575.1. Taxonomy (GTDB): domain Bacteria; phylum Verrucomicrobiota; class Kiritimatiellia; order CAIQIC01; family Lenti-01; genus Lenti-01. The sequence goes on along the minus strand of CAYODC010000213.1, from coordinate 1,434 downwards.
CATGTCTTCAACGAGGCCGATTGGACGTTTTCCGGGTGGCAACTCGATGGCGTCCGCTACCCGGCCGAATCCGCCCCCTCCCCCCCCCAGCTCACCGGAATCCCCATGCCCGCTCCCCGGACCGCCATCGCCACCTATTTGGCCACCGCCCTGGACAGCGATGCCAACGGTCTGCCGGACTGGTTTGAATGGCGCCACTTCGGCCAGCTCGGCCAGAATGGCTACGCCGATGCCGACGGAGATGGCTATGAAAACGAACTGGAGGCCGCCGACCATACCGATCCACTCGACGACGAATCCTTCCCCGCCGGTCATCGATCATTCTCCCCTCGCCTCTCCCGCCTCCACCCCCGCCCCCTGGCCGGTCTCCGCCACCGTCACCGACAACTACCGCGTGGCATCCGTCTTTCTGCAATGGCGCCGCAACGGCGGCCTCCTGCGCTCCGCCGCCATGACCAATCCGCCCGGCTCCGCCACGGAGTTCACCGCGCCCATCCCCTCCCCCGCCCGCGACGGCGACCAGATCGCCTATTCCATCACCGCCATCGACGAGGCCGGCTTCTCCATCCAATCCACCACCTGGACCGTCTCCGTCTCCTACCCCCGATTAACCTCCTCCCCGGGTTCGATCCAGTCCGCCCTCCGCGCCTCCAGCCAGACCAATGCCCATCTGTTCATCTGGAACCTCGGCAGCCAGCCCCTGCAGATCGCGCTCGACCTCGTCCCCGTCGGCTTCCTCGACGACGCCGAGTCCGGCACCAACGGCTGGACCCAAGCCAACACCGGTTCCGCCTGGCACCTCAGCTCCCAACGATCCGCCTCCCCCTCCCAGGCCTGGTACTGCGGCGAAGACGACTCGCAAACCTATCGCAACTCCACCCACTCTTCGCTGGTCTCCCCCCCCATCCAGCTGGGCGGCCCCAGCGCCCGCCTCGACTTCCGGCATTGGGCGCGCTTCGAGCCCGACACCGAACGCTCCCCCGACGGGCGCCACTACTGGGACTCCGGCCTCATCGAAATCTCCACCAATGCGGGCCAGTCCTGGCAGTCCCTCGTTCCCGAAGGCGGCTACCCCGGCCTCGTCACCTCCAATCCCGCATCGCCCTTCGCCCCGGAAACCCCCTGCTTCGCCGACACCGCGGACTGGGAACCCGTCGGCGCCGATCTGTCCGCCTTCGCCGGCCGGATCGCGCAATTCCGCTTCCGGTTCGGCGCCGACGCCTACGTCGTCGCCGAAGGCTGGCGCATCGATGACATCGCGGCCACCCCGGCCACCCTGTACACCGGCTGGCTCACCCTGCCCCCCACCAACGCATCCATCCCCGTCGGCCTCGGCATGATCTTTCCCCTCGTGCTCGATTCCACGCCGGTCCCTCCCATGGAAACCGGCCACCTCGCCGTCCGCATCCACCACAACGACCCCGAACAGCCCTC
>CAYODC010000212.1:0-4180 GCA_964402575.1 uncultured Verrucomicrobiota bacterium | reverse complement strand
TGACCAACAACTTCACCCTGCCCGCCATCGTGGTCGCCCAACTCTACCGCTGCCGCTGGCAAGTCGAGCTGTTCTTCAAGTGGATGAAGCAGCATCTGCGCATCAAGGCCTTCTATGGCACCTCGGACAACGCCGTGAGAATTCAGATCTGGATCGCCATCAGCACGTACGTGTTGATCGCCCTCCTGCGCAAGCGCCTGAAGCTGGCGCACAGCCCCTACACAATTCTACAGATTTTGAGCATCACTCTTTTCGAGAAAACCCCCATTTTACAGGCCTTTTCGTTCGCCCCGCGTTTTTCTCCGATGACCGAAGACGAAAATCAGCTGTATTTACAGGGGATTTAAACCGGACAGCAGTGTTGTTTTATAAAACAATGTACTCTTGAGGCTTTATTTTTAATTGATTTTGCCGGAGTTTCCATGGGGCGAAAAGTCCATTGTTTTATAAAACAATGGAATCCTTGATCAGGGAGAAGCAGGGAAGAATCGGGGGGGCAGAAGGGGGTTTCTTCATGCGGGGGAATTCGCTAGTTTCCAGGGCATGAAACCGACTGCCCAAGAACGGGCCATCCTGCGTCGCCATGTGGGAGAGTTCAGCCCGCCGATGCTGGCGACGCTTTTGCGGAATATCGAATACGTCATCACGCGGGAACTGAGCCTGTTCGTGCCGACGCTGGGTCCGTGCGACTACGCGGTGATGCGGGGGCATGCCCACCCGGCGTGGTCGTTCGTCTACTCCCTCTCCCTGGCCGGAAGCTTCGAACTGGAAGGGCGCCGCGTGGCGGCGCCGATGAAGGACCGTCCCTGGATCTGGGCGCTGGCGCCGGGGGTGGAGCATGGGGAGGAGCGGTACGAGGGGCACAACAGCTACATCGCCTTCATGATCGACACGCCGTTGTTTGTCCGCGTGCTGGCCGAATACGGGAAATCCCCGTCCGACTTGCCGCGCCATCAGTCGCTGCCGGCAGACGACCTGCTGTATGGGTGGCTGACCGCGTTTTTCCGGGAGGGGCGGGAGCGGCGTCCGGGGGGCGCCGCCTGTTTGCGATCGCTGGCGGTGGTGATTGCGCACCGGATGGCGCGGTTGCTGACCGGGACGGAGAGCGAAACGGGGGGGTGCGACGGCATGGAGATCCATCGCCTGGCCGGGTGGCTGAAAGGGCATCTGGGGGAGTCCATCACGGTGGAACAGATGGCGCGCCATTTGCACATGTCGGAGTCCAGTTTGTTGCGGCATTTCAAGCGCGAGACGGGCAAAACGCCGATGGAGTTCGTGGGGCAACTGCGGTTGGAGCAGGCGCGGGCGTTGCTGGGGACGGGCGGCGGGACGATCACGGAGATCGCGCGGGAATGCGGATTTTCGTCGGGTTCGCATTTTTCCACCACGTTTGGCGCGGTCTACGGGGTGACGCCGCGCGAATACCGCAGGCGGCTCCGCGGCGATTGACGGTTCCAGGAAACAGGTTGGCGTTTTGGCGGAAGACGGGGTTGGGGCGGTTCGGGTAGAGTGGGGATTCATTCAATTGATTCGGAGAGATGAGATGACGACTGGCAAAACCTCGAAATGGAGCGCCTACGTGGCGCTACCCCTGCTGTCCATAGTGTTGTTTGGAGGGGCTTCGCTGCTGTTTGTATTTGTGCTGGGAGAGGCCTCGCCGGTGCCGGTGTTCATGGCGTTTGCGCTGGTGTGGTCGATCTGCATGATGTTGACGGCGGTGCTGCCGGGTCGGGGCAAGGCGGTGGCGCGGGGTGCGGCGATGTTTTTCGTTGGCTCGTTCCTGCTGGTGCTGGCGGGGCTGCTGGGGCGGAACAATTTCCAGCTCGAGGGATTTTTCTTCGAGGTGTTTTCCGGGGTGCTGGGGGGGGCGATTGTGCATTTCGGGATGGCGAAGATCGTGGGGCCGTTCATCACGGGCCGTTCCTGGTGCGGGTGGGGGTGCTGGACGGGGATGATCCTCGACCTGCTGCCGTATCGGAAGAACATTACGTGGCGGGGGCCGGGCCTGTCCCGGTTGCGGGCGGTGCATTTCGTGCTGGCCCTTGGGCTGACCGCGACGCTGGTTTTTGGTTTTTCGTACACGATCGTGCAGACGGATCCCGACGCGGCGGCGGCGGGACTGGGCACGTTGGCATCGCTGGGCTGGTTTGCCATCGGCAACGCGCTGTATTACGGGCTTGGCATCGCGCTGGCGATCCGGTTCAAGGACAACCGGGCCTTCTGCAAATACCTGTGTCCGGTGACGGTGTTTTTGCGGACGGGGGCGCGAGTGGCGCTGGCGCGGATCCGCGGGGATTCCCAGGCGTGCACATCGTGTGGTCGCTGCGCGGAGACCTGTCCCATGGGCATCGACATTCCGGCCTACGTGGCGGAAAACCGCCGCGTGGCGAGCACGGAATGCATTCTGTGCCTGAAATGCGTGTCGGCGTGTCCGGAAGCGGCGCTGAAGGTCACGGCGGGATTCGACTGCGTCCGTGCCGAGCATCTGCGCCGGGCGGAATAGCCAGCCGAGCCGGGGAGGAGCAACCACGAAACACACGAACAGCACGAAAAAGGGGGAGCAGCCGGAGAACCGATTTTAACAGGATGACAGAATGGGCAGGGTGGGAGGACTGAAAACCCGGGGATGAATACTCCTGATCATCCTGCAAAACCTGTCATTCTGGCTAACGGTTTTTGGGCAGCCGGGTTCACTACGAATCGCGAATCGACAACTGGAAGAGACTGGGGGTTGGGGAGGTTTTCCATGGCGTGGAAAAATCACAAAAAGTTTTCCATGGTGTGGAAAATCCGGGAGGGGAACCAAGGCGGGATCCGTCTCTGACGCAAGCGACAAATTATAAATTTTGAACTGACCCCTTATGACCCCTTATGTGGTGGATCGACGGGGGGAGGATGGGGCGTGAACCTGGCGGCGGGTTCGGGCGTTTAATCCCCATGTGAGAGCGCGCAGGCCAGCGAAATTACCGAAGCCGGAAGGGTGCCGGAAGATGATCGTGCCCAAGGGGTTTCCTCCTGCTCCGGTGCGCGGGGAGGGGGGGGGCGCGTTGTGGAAACGGCTTCCGGGGCCGGCAGGGGCGTTGGTGCTGCATGGGGCGCTGGTGGCGTTGATCTTCCACTTCCAGGTGTTGAACGAGGTGTTTGGAAGGCGGCCGGCGGAGCCGATGGATTGGACGTCGCTGCCGGAAGTGACCTTGATGGAGGTTCCGCCGGAGCCTCCCGTGGAGCCGGAGCCGGAGCCGGAAGAGGAGGCGGTGAAGGAATGGGCGGAGCCGCTGCCGGAGCCGGAGGTGGAGGAGAGTCCGGTGGTGGTGCCGGAGGCGCTTCCGCCGGAGCGTGAAGTCCAGGTGGCGCAAGAGCCGGTTCCGCCGCCGCCGCCGGTGGTGGCGGAGGTGGCGCCGAGCCGTCAGCACGACGCGTGGGTGGAAGTGCGCGCCGGGATCATGCAGGAGCTGAGGTATCCGGCGCGGGCGCGTCAGGGGCGGATCGAAGGGGTGGTGGTGGTGGTGCTGTCGCTGGATGAGGCGGGGGCGGTGATCTCGGCGGAGATCCGGGAGCCGTCGCCGGGGGCCGCGCTGAGCGAGGCGGTGATGCGGGCGGTGAGGCGGGCGGGGCCGTTTCCGGAGGCGGGGAAGGCCATCCGCCGGGGGGAGACGCCGGCGACGGCGGAGATTTCCATTCGGTTCGAGCTGAGGCGGGCGGGGTTCTGAGTTCGCGCCGCGGGCTCAGAAGGAGCCGCGGCCCTGCTGGAGGAGGGCGAGGGGGGTGGAGCGGCCGATGGAGAGGGCGGGGCCGATGGCGGCGAGGGCGCAGAGGAGGAGGGCGGCGCCGAGGCCGGCGAGGATGGGGCGCCACTCGAGGATGAGGGAGGGGGAGAGGCCGGCGAAGAAGCTGACGTATTGGGAGAGGCCGGCGCCGCACCAGCCGGCGAGGATGCCGAAGGCGAGGCTGAGCAGGCAGGCGACGAGGCCGATGAGGAGGCCTTCGGCGACGACGGCGCGGATGATGGCCCAGCGGGTGAAGCCGATGGCGCGGAGGATGCCGATGTCCCAGCGGCGGGCGCGGACGGAGGCGAGGATGGCGTTGAGGACGCCGAGGCAGGTGATGCCGAGGGTGACGAGGGGGAGGCGGCTCATGCCCCAGAGCCATTGCTTGGCGTGGGAGCGGACCATGCCGCGGA
>CAYODC010000211.1:0-4225 GCA_964402575.1 uncultured Verrucomicrobiota bacterium | reverse complement strand
GCAGCCACGCCGCCGGCATCCGCACCCTCATGATCACCGGCGACCACCCCCTGACCGCCTCCGCCATCGCCCGCAACCTGCGCCTCCCCCCCGAGGGCGAAGAGCCCCGCGTCCTGACCGGCGCCGAACTCGCCGCCCTCTCCGACGCCGACCTGGAGCGCCAGGCCGAGCACATCTCCGTCTACGCCCGCGTCTCCCCCGAGGACAAGCTCCGCATCGTCTCCGCCCTGCAGAAGCGCGGCCACATCGTCGCCATGACCGGCGACGGCGTCAACGACTCCCCCGCCCTCAAGCGCGCCGAGATCGGCGTCGCCATGGGCATCACCGGCACCGATGTCGCCAAGGAATCCTCCAAGATGGTCCTCCTCGACGACAACTTCGCCACCATTGTCGCCGCCATCGAGGAAGGCCGCACCATCTACGACAATCTCGTCCGGTTCATCAAGTATTCCTTCGGCGGCAACCTGGGCAAGGTCCTCGTGATGATGCTCGCTCCCCTCGCCGGCATCGGTGCCATGGCCCTGCGCCCCCTCCATCTGCTCTGGCTCAATCTCCTCACCGATGGCCTCATGGGCCTCGGCCTCGGCCTCGAATCCGCCGAGCCCGATGTCATGCGCCGCCCCCCCCGCAAGCCCGACGCCGCCATTCTCGACCGGCCCGCCATCCTGCACGTGACCTGGATGGGACTATTCATTTGCGCCACATCCCTCCTTCTGGCCGGTGCCTGGCATCGTTTCCATTGGGGCAACGGCGAATGGCAAACCGTGCTCTTCTCCGCCATCGGCTTCGCCCAGATCGGCCAGGCCTGGGGCCTGCGCGCCCTGGCTCCGCGCGCCTTCCGGTTCGGCCCCAATCCCGCCCTCGTCGGCCTCACCCTCGCCACCCTGGCGCTGCAGCTCGGCGTGATCTACATCCCGGCGCTGGCCCAACCCTTCAAGCTGTCGCCGCTGTCCCCCGCCGGCCTCGCCGCCACCGCCGGCCTCGGCGTGCTGACCTTCGTCCTGGTCCACGCCGAACGCCGCTTCCGCAACCGCCCCTGAGGATTCGCCAACCCTCAGCCCCAGGTGTTCCAGAAATGGTGCACCGGGCCATGGCCATGGCCAATGCGATAGTCGGCGCCGGCCCGGATGGCCCCGCTGATGTAGTCCTTCGCATGCCGGACCGCCGCCTCCACATCGTCGCCCTTCGCCAGATGCGCGGCAATCGCCGACGACAGCGTGCATCCCGTCCCGTGGTTGTTGCGGGTCTCGATCCGCTCCCCCGCCAGCCAGGCCACCCGTCGCTTCGGCCCCATCACCAGGCAGTCATCGCTGCCCTGCCCCTCCCCATGCCCGCCCTTCACCAGCACGTTCCGGCATCCCCATTCCGCCAGGTCTTTCGCCGCGGCCTCCATTTCCGCCGGCCGCAGGATCCGCCGCCCCAGCAGCACCTCGGCTTCTGGCAGATTGGGCGTCAGCACGTCCGCCAGCGGGATCAGATGGCTTTTCAGCGCCTCGACCGCGTCATCCCGCAACAGCTTGTCGCCGCTCTGCGCCACCATCACCGGATCCAGCACAATCTGCCGAACCCGGTATTCCCCGAGCTTGCGCGCCACCATCTCGATCAACTCCGGCGAAAACAGCATCCCGATCTTCACCGCGTCCGCCCCGATGTCCGACAGCACCGCGTCGATCTGCTGCGCCACGAACTCCACCGGCGCCGCATGGATGCCGCTCACCCCCTGCGTGTTTTGCGCCGTCAGCGCCGTGATCACGCTCAACCCGTAGCACCCGTTCGCCGCAAACGTCTTCAGGTCCGCCTGGATCCCCGCCCCCCCGCCGCTGTCCGAACCCGCGATCGTCAACACCCGCCGATAGGTCTTCCCGTTCATTCCGCCGCTCCCTTCGCCGCGGCGAGGGCCCGCCGCAATTCTTCCGCCGCCGCGCGCGGATCCTCCGCCGCCACGATCGCCGACACCACCGCCAGCCCGTCCGCCCCGGCGCCCATCACCTCCCGCGCGTTGCCCGCGTGGATGCCGCCGATCGCCACGATCGGGATCCTCACCGCCGCGCGCATCCGCCGCAGCCCCTCCAGCCCCAGCGGAACCGCGTGATCGGCCTTCGTCGGCGTCGCAAACACCGGACTTGCCCCCACGTAGTCCGCCCCCTCCCGCTCTGCGCGCATCGCATCCTCCACCGACTCCGCCGAAATCCCGATGATCCATCCGGGCGGTCCCAGCCGCCGGGCATCCGCCAGCGGCATGTCCTGCTGGCCCAGATGCACCCCCTCCGCGCCGACCGCCAGCGCCACGTCCACCCGGTCGTTGACGATCAACGGCACGCCCGTACCCTGCAGCACCCCCTTCACCGCCCGGGCCTCATCCAGGAATTCCCGCGTGCCGCAGGCCTTCTCCCGCAACTGCACGCACGTGACGCCCCCGGCCACGGCTGCGCGAACCACCTCGGCGGTGGCGCGCCCCTTGGACAGCGACCGGTCCGTCACCAAATACAACGAATAATCGACTCCGCTCATGCCCTCATCCTTCCCGGATCCGGCAGCCGCCCGCCACGTCATCCAGCGTCAGCGCATGCAGCGCATCCAGGAACCGGATCATGAAGGATCCCGGGCCCGCCGCCCCTTCCGCCGCGCGCTCGCCCGCCAGCCCGTAATAAGCCAGCGCCGTCGCCGCCGCCGCCAGCGGATCGGCATCCACGCCCGCAAAGGCCCCGATGACCGCCGTGGCGCCGCAGCCGGTCCCCGTCACGCACCCCATCAGCGGATGCCCGTTGACCACCCGCAACACCCGCGCGCCGTCGGTCACGAAATCCACCGCCCCGGTGATCGCCACTGGCACGCCCAGTTCGCGCGCCAGCCCGACCGCCCGTTCCGCCGCCGCATCCACGGAATCCGCGGCATCCACCCCCCGGGTCTTCGCCACCGCCCCGCCCAGCGCCAGGATTTCCGAGGCGTTGCCGCGCACCAACGCCACTTTCGTCTCTGCCAGGATGCGCTTCGCCGTCTCCGTGCGCAGTCTCGTCGCCCCCGCGCCCACCGGATCCAGGATGATCGGCACCCCCAGCTCCGTGGCCTTCCTGCCCGCCTTGAGCATCGACGCAATCCATGCGTCGTCCAGCGTGCCGATGTTGAGCACCAGCGCCTTCGCGAAGGACACCATCTCCTCCACTTCGTTCTCCGCGTGCGCCATCACCGGCGACGCCCCCGCCGCCAGCAGCACGTTCGCCGTGAAGTTCATCACCACGTAGTTCGTGATGTTGTGCACCAGCGGCTTCGCCTCGCGCACCTTCTGCAGATTCTCCGCCGCCTGCGCGGCCCATTGGGTCGTGTAGTTCATGCTTCTCCTTTCTGGTTCCATGAAATCGCCAGGTAGATCGCGGCCGCCGCCCCCATCGACGGAATCGACGAGCCGCCCGCAAACGCGGTTTTCGCGCACAAGTGATACACCGCAATCCCCGCCGCCCACGCCCCCACCGCCCGCGCATTCACCCCGCCGCGATACCAGTACCGCCCCCTCCGATACAACTCCTCCGCCACGTAGCGCCCGCGCTTCAACACAAAATAATCCGCCAGCACCACGCCGAACAGCGGACAGAATGCGGACCCGATCAGCAACAGGAATCCCTCGTACTTCGTCGCATCGAAGCCCAGCGCGATCACCGTGCCCGCCGCGCCGGCCGCCAGCACCGCCGGCCGCGTCCCCAGCCGCGGCAGCAGGCTCTGCGCCGACACCGCGTTGGAGTAGATGTCCAGGAACGTCGTCGTCAGCGTCGACAGCAGCACGATCCCCACCGCCGGCGCCAGCCATCCGTGTCCACCCATGAGTTGCAGCAGCATGGATTCCGGCGCACCGGATCCCGTTGCCACCGCCGCCAGCAGCCCCACCGCGTACATCCACGACCCCACGAGGAAATAGCCCCACCACGTTCCGCGGAGGCCCCGTCCCGGCACCGCCGCATAGCGCGTGTAGTCCGACACCAGCGGCATCCACGAAATCGGCATCGCGATCACCAGGTCCAGCCCCAGCATGAACGGCATCGCCGGCACCGCCGGCGCCGCCAGCAGTTCGCGCCACCCATAGGTCTTCAACGCCAGCGCCGTCATCGCCACCGTCAGCAGCAACAGCAGCGCCACCCCGATCTTCTGGAGCATCCGCCACACCCGGCTGCCCGCCACCGCCCACAGCGTCGTCAAAATCCCCAGCCCGACAATCCACCACCGGGCGCTGCCC